>CANPZN010000012.1 GCA_947588785.1 Candidatus Gastranaerophilales bacterium | reverse complement strand
TAAAAGAAGATTCTAAAAATATCATTACAGATAATGGTGAAATTACTGAAAATATTGATTTAAAAGAAGATTCTAAAGATATCATTACAGATAATAGTGAAATTACTGAAAATATTGACGTAAAAGAAGATTCTAAAGATATCATTACAGATAATAGTGAAATTACTGAAAACATTGATTTAAAAGAAGATTCTAAAGATATTCACGATACCTCCACATTTGAACAAGATAATAATATCGAAGATTTATTAAATGAAAATATAGAAATAACCCCAATTGAAGAATATCCATCAGAAGAATTATATGAAAACAATGAAAATGAAGAAGAATCAAGAGAAGAAAATGAAATTTCCCCCGTAAGAGGTGATATAGTAGGAAAAGTAATAAATACAATAAAAACATCATTAGATAAAAATATAATAGCATTAAACGGGCCTGAAGGATGCGGAAAAACAGCCATCATAAACCAAGTATCAGATATATTATCTCAAAATGGATACCTATTCTTAAAAGGAAATTGCACCCCTTTATCCCAAATTACAAGCTTTGGATTTTTCCAGGATGCCTTTTTAAGAATAATGAAATTTCCCCCTTACATAAACAATATTTCTTCTTTTATAAAAGATTTTAAAAAAAGTAAATATTATCAAGCATTCAATTTTCTAAATAATAAAGAACTCTTACTATTTTTAAATATGTTCTATCCATCACTTGAAGATAATTTTGATAATATACTTACAAACAGAAATAAAATGTTTTCTATATTAGAAAAAATTATAAAATCCTTCTTAGTAAATACAAATGTAATAATAGCAATAGATAATTTTGAATTATTAGATGGAGCATCTTATGACTTTATTTTATATTTATTAAATAAAAAATCCATAAATAATAGACTAAAATTATTTGTAGCATACTCAGAAGATAAAACAATACAAAGCTACTTTGACTCCACAATTGATGATAAATATTATGAAACAATATTTATTAAAAAATTTAATAATGAAGAAATTGTAAACACAGTTTCAACAACATTGGGAATAAATATAAATAACCTTTTACCCTCCGAGAATTTAAATGAAATTTTAACAATGTCAAATGGAAATGCCTTAAGATTAGAACAAGAAATAGCATTACTTTTTGATATAAATTACTTTAATTTAAAAAACAATAACTTGATAATTAATGAAAATAATAAACCGATAACTAAACCCCAAACATTTGAAGAATTAATAAAATTAAGAATAAATACGCTGCCGCCAAGACCAAAGAACGTATTGTATATGTCAGCAATTATGGGCTTTAGATTCGCATTGCCTATATTAAATAATGCTATTTCATTATCAACAAAAAAAATAAAAGAAATAATAGAATATCTAAAACAAGATTTATTCTTTAAAGAAGTTGATAATTATACATATGAATTTAAAAGCCACTCACTATGGAAAATAGTATATAAAGAAGCTCAGCAAGATTCACTCTATAAAGAAAATTCACAACATCTTTACCAAAGCCTAAAACCATTAACCCTCTCAAGTAACTTGCAAAAATTAATATCCTGTACAGAAGCATTAGAAGAATCAGAAGCATTTAATATATGGAAAAATACATTAAAACTTAGTGCAAAATTAGGTGATACAAATTTATATATAATAGCAGGTAAACAATGTTTAAAACTTATAGAAGAAAAAAGAATACAAGATTCTGAAAATATAGAAATTACCCTATACGAACAGTTAGGAAAACTTCTTTATGAGAAATCACCAAAAGAAACTATCACATATTTGGCAAATGTATTAGATGTGGAAATCAAAAACGGAAATATTAATAAAATAATAGATATATCAAGTTATTTTATTCAAAGTTGTTATTTATCCGGAAACTATTTCGGAGTTACAGAAGCAGTAGATTCAATAATAGCAAATCTGCCAAACCAAGAATTAAATCAGTATAATCTTGAAATAGCATTAATAAAAACAAGAAAATTAAAAGCTCTGTTTAATATAGGTAATAGCGAACAAATAATTAACATTGTGAAAGAAGAAATTTTACCTGAAATAGAAAAAGGAATAAATGAAAAGAAAAATAATACAAATTATAAAATAATATTAATTGACGCTTGGTTACTATCATCTGTAACATTAGCAAAAGCATATGCACTACAAGGAAATATAAATGTATATAAAGAAATAAATGTAATAAAACAATTCATAGAAAAAAATAATTACAGAACTGCCTACTATAATACTCAAGTAAATTTGATAGAAGCATTCGCCAATACTATGAACGGATATATAAATAAATCAAATAACATTCTGGAAAATATAACAGAATTATATAAAAATACAACACTGGCAACAAATCTGCTAGCAGAATGGAATTTAATTAAAATAATTAACAGAATATTAACACTATCAGAAGAAAAAGATCCGAACCTAAAAGCTGATTTGTTTGAATTAGCCGCATTTACAAATAATATAAATGAACATTTTATTAAAAATATAATTAAGTTAATATTAGGGCTTGTTTTAAACAATGAAGGAAATCTGAAAAAAGCACTGGAAATATATAATGAGGAAATAACCTATTTTGCAAAAGAAAAAGTAGCAATAGGGGCTATGTTATCCTGGGCATTTATTGTCAGATTAAGCATTGAAACAAATGAATTGGATAAAGCACTAAGTACGGCCTCCAAATCTCTTGAAATTGCTCAAAGTCCGAAAATCAATAACTACTACTTCACAATATATTTTGAAAAATATTTAGCGGAAATTTATATGAAAAAAGGTGATCTTACTGCAGTAAAAATGTATCTTGAAAAAGCAGTAATTATCGCAAATCAACACAATTTAAAATACCAGCTTGTTGAATTATACATTGATTATATACAATACATGCAAGAATATATGAAAGTAAATAATATATATTCTTCAGAATATATAAAACTTACATTTGAAACTTGTGAAAAAGCAATAAAAATAGCTAAAGAATTAAATATTAACACTATAATAGAAAAAACTTCAAAAATAAAAAGTGTATTTAAATCATTTTGTCAACTAAATTCTATAAAAGTATAACTATTCGTTCGAGAAAATTCCGCAATAAGGAACGTGATCGAAATTATGGAGCGGCGTTTTTAAAAGGTGAGCAACTTTACTGTTCAGATGAACAAGCACAATGTTGCAACACCATATTAAAAATTATGTTTGAAAAAACGGATTAAATATAAATTTTTTTATAAATATGATAACTTCTAAATACTTTTTTAACATAATTTCTGGTTTCCGCAAAAGGAATATTTTCAATAAATTCATCATAATCCGAAGTATCTAATTTTTTACTCCATTTATTAACGGAACCTTCACCGCCATTATATGCAGCAACCATATATAAAGCATTATCATTAAATCGTTCTTTTAAATATTTGAGATAATTACAACCAATATATAAATTCGTTCTCGGATTTTTTAAATCATCAATTTGAGAAATGTTTTCATCCAGTTTAGAAAGCATATAATTAGCAGTAGCCGGCATTAATTGCATTAAACCGATCGCATTTGATGAACTAACTGCCTCACTGTTAAAATAACTTTCTTCTCTAATTAAAGCAATAATCAAGAATGGATCAATAGATAGTTTTTGTCCTGCTATATTCAATTCATTAACCCAATATCTTGGATATGCTAACTTATATGCAACGCTCATATAAGGAGGTTTTATTTCCATATTTTTTATAGCATCTCTGGCTAAAACAATTGACTTAGAACGTTTATCTTTCCTCTGCTCAAACCAACTTTCAACCAGATCATTTTTAAATCTTGCATCCATCCATATTTCATAATCACCCATCTCAAATAAAGTATTGATCAGTTTTAAATCTTTTATATCAATTTCAGATAGAGTAATAGGAAATGCTAAATCTTCTTTTTGTTCAGGAATCCTATGCTTTATATCAGTTTCCCAAAAATTAAATTTTTTATCTAAAATAAATTCCGCTCTTAAACCATAATAATCATCGGTATATTTTGAAGTCAATTTAAGCAAATTATTATGTGCCTCTTGTGTTTTATTAAGTTTTAATTGAATTTTAGCAAGCCAGAAAATCATTCTGGGAGTAGAATTAACATTTTTATACATTTCTAAATGTTTCCCGGCAAGTGCTATGGCTTGTGTATAATTTCTTTTATTATATGTATCCCAAAAAATATTCCATAAAGATTCCGCAGCATATATTGATTGAGGATAATTTTGCTGAATTTCGTTATATAAATTATATGCCTTTTCTCCGGTATACATCGAAGCCAATTTATACATTATATAATCTACACCGCTGCAATTATTCTCCTTGGCATATTTTAACATCTGCTGCCAATTCTTTAGTTTACTATCTGCCATATACGTCGCATAAATATCATATATTTTACATAAATTATCAAATGATATCTTTGAAGAATATTCTTTTAGTCCGCTTTCAATTAATTTTTTAGCTATAACCTTGTTCCCCGCATAATGATTCGATAAAACAAGATAATCCCAACATGTTGATATCGGCAGTTTAGAAAAATACTCCAATGCGGATGAATATTTTTCATTTTTATAAAATATTTTACCAATTAAGTTTATATCATCATTTGTTAAATTTTTATTTAATGCAATTAATTCTTCCGCAGCTAACAAATCATTCGGTTTATATTTATCTTCGTTTGATTTCATATAATTAATAAAATATTCTGCTGCTTTATCTTTATTTTCTTTTTTTTCCAAAAGCCCTATATAATAGTCTGAATCAATATCAGTCGATCTCGTTTTAAGAAAAAATTCTTTTGCTTTACCATATTCTTTTAAATAAAAATAACATTTCGCAAGATTATAAGTCGCAGTTTCAGAAAATATTGAAGTCGGACTTTTTTGCAAAAATGCATCATATTTTATTACTGCAGTAGCATAATCTCCGGCTTTTTGAGCACTCTTCGCTTGTTTATATAATGCTATAGGATATAACGGGCTAATCCATTTAATTCTCAAAAAATTAGCATACGCCGAACTATAATCTCCTTGATTATAAAAAACAACCCCTTGCTTATAATATTTAGGAGAATCCTGTGTGATCTTATCATTATATACCAAGATCATTATGACTGAAGGTATTATTATTACAAAAAAAGCAATTATGTATTTTAAATATTTCATACTCTCTCAATATCCATATCTTTCAAAATCAAATAATATCTTTGTTGGCTTTCTTCTAACATCATTTATTTGATATCTGTTAAAATCATAACACAATATGTATCTAGTTTAAACTTGCAACTATTACTCTGTTTCTTCCTGATGTTTTTGCTTCGTATAATGCCTTATCAGCCTTTTGTACAAACATATCACCCGTCATTGATGAATCAAATTCACAAACCCCTATACTTACAGTTACATTTATATATCTGATATCATCAACACCGGCTGATTGTATATCCATTTTAGATTCTTCAATAATTTTTCTCAATCTTTGTGCTACCAATACAGCTTCTTTTATCAATGTTTGCGGTAAAATAATAAAAAATTCTTCTCCTCCATACCGGCAAGCTATATCATACTCTCGTATTTCTCTTTTTATTACGTCAGAAACCTGTTTTAATACACAATCTCCAGCAGCATGACCATATGTGTCATTTACTTTCTTAAAATAATCAACATCCAACATCATACAGCACAAGGGTTTATTATTTCTTTTACTGTTAGAAACTTCCTGCTTTAAACGCATTTCAAATTGTCTTCGATTATTTAATCCGGTTAAAGCGTCCATTGTAGCATATTTTAATACCTCTGCATACATATTAGCACGCTGTATAGTTAAACCCGACTGCCTCGTTAATTGTACCAAATAATCTATGTCTTTTTGACTTAATTTCTCTATGTTACTATATGCAACAACAGCACCTAATATTCCTTCTTCTTTCTCTATCGGTAATGCAGCTATTCGTGAATTCGCAGATAATACATAATCCCTACCCGGCGATAACGTTTCTAATAATCGATACACTTGCTGATCTTTACAAGCATTCGGCCACACTAAATTGTATCTGCCTTCTTTATATATAAATATATATATTAAATGTGCTGACATAAATCGATCTATCATCTCACCTATTAATGGAATAATATACGATAGTTCATATTGGCTTTCTATTATTTTTGCAATATCTTTCATTGCTTTATAAAAATTTAAACTTATTTCCATCTGTTCATTTAAAATATAATTAATTATAGCCCCTGCTATCAATTTTGAAGCAATATTTATTACTCTAAAAAATTCTTCTTCAATATTTTGATCCCCAATTCGCAAATCTATAATTCCAAATAAATCACCATTTGAAATAAGAGGATATACTATAATATTTTCTTCTGCAATACTGTTTTTTATATTATAAAAATCACTTTCATTAAAAATACAAGGGAATTCCTCTTCATTCAAATAAAATGATCCCCCGTCCGACATGGCTATATTCGCATACAACATATTCATTTGATAATTTCTTTTTATATTTCTTGATACTTTTAGATCGCCTATTTCGTTTAATCTGAAATTATCATTATCCCATATAATAAAATCTGATTTTTCTATTTTTAAATATGATTTAAAAAGTTTTTTTATCGCTAAAATAGTGTTAAAAGGAGATATTTTTTTTGATAAAATCTCCGATAAGTTATTTAAAAATTTTATATAATCTGTTTCTCTTTTACTCATTTCTTCATTTCTTCAAATTGTTTCTGATATGTACATTTTAAAAGTTTTTTAAAATTAACTTCTTTCTGCTTAGAATATACCACTTTACCTTTTGTATACATTATTTCATCCGGCGAAAGTGAAGTTAGATCAACTCTGTTCGTAAGGTGAGAACTATCTCCTTGTGCTATTATTCTCCTTCTTAATTCACCTATTATACCTAAAACATACTTATTTTTATCTGAATTACCTGATTTTTCCAAAAGTAATACAGTTTTTTCAAATTCTAATAAAGCTTCTTCATTCATCTTCATTGTTCTTAGAAGTAATGAAAAATTATAATGAGCATCAAAATTTTCAGGTTCTATATTAATAGCTTTACAATAATTATACGCAGCACTGTTATAATCACCTAATAAATGATCAGTAAGTGCAAGATTATATGTATTATCAAAATCATTTTTTAAATATTTTTCAGCTTGTTGATAAGATTCTTTAGCTTTTTTTAAATATTTAACGGATGTATATGATTTATCACCCATATAAACAGACTTACCTCTATATGCCAGCCCCATATTATAATATGCAAGTCCTTTATTTATTTTTGCTGTTTCTTTATTGTTATATACAAATGGAATGTTTATCAACAAAGGTCTAGAGTTTATTACTCTTCCGTATTCTTGTATCGCTTTATCATAATTTGCCATCTTTTCAGACAAAATAATACCTAGATCCATTCTGCAAGCCATAAAATTAGGACTATACTTAAGTGCATTTTCATATGCATTTACAGCCTCATAATAATTTTCAAAACTTACATATATATTGCCTAAATTGCAGCTTGCACGAGAATGCCCGGGATAATGACGTAATGCCGTTTTATAATTATCAATTGCACTTTGATATTTCGATTTTCTATATGCCTTATCTCCCTGATTTACATAATAAAAACCTATACACTTATGCAATTGAGTAAAATACCAATTTCTATAAAAATATAAAGAAGCTATAAATGCAATCATTAAAATGCATAAAATTATTTTTGTAATCTTTAATTTATAAATTTTTATAATTAAACCCACAAAACGCCTCTTGATTTATTAACCGAATATTGGTTATTTAAATTAAATCAGAATCTAATATTACCCTCTACTTTCGCTTCGTTATAAAGATAAATCTATATATTCTAATAAAATAGAACATCTTAGATTTATCTGTTACAACTTTTTGCCAGTCTATGTATCTATATTAGTTGCATATACTGCATTTTCTTCTATAAATTCACGTCTTGGTTCAACATTATCACCCATTAATATATCAAACAATTGATCTGCAAGCATTGCATCTTCTATATTAACTTTCAATAATGTTCTATTAGCAGGATCCATGGTTGTTTCCCACAATTGTTGAGGCATCATTTCACCTAAACCTTTAAATCTCTGAATTCCGACACCTTTTTTACCTCTCTCTTCTATTATTCTTTGAAGTTCAGTAAAAGATGTTATATTTAAATCTTCAGTTCCTGTATTCAAATTCAATGTTTTTTCTTCCTCGAATAAGAAATTTCTTATTAACGGATATGTGGATTTTATCCTGTTATACTCAGAAGATTTAATCAAATTTTGAGTTATTGCGATTGGTTCAATACCTTCACCAAGATCTACTTTTATAGTATATTTACCTGTTTCAGGACTTTGTTTTAAAGATATTTGATAATTTTTTGCTTCAACTATTCCGTAATTTTCCGCATGATCTTTTACATAATGTTGTAAATAAGCATTTATTTCTTCCATTCTTTGAGAATTATCAAAATCTTCAGGAACAATTTCTGATCTTACAAGCCCCCTAATTACAACAGAAGGCACAGCATTTATTATCGGGCTGTTAAACGAATTATAATAACCTGACATATTCCCTATCAATGTTACTAATTCTGAATTTGCCACTACTTTATCTTTTGTTTTATCACAAAGAGTTAAACCTACAGTACCTCTTTCACGTAAAGTTTTATCTAAAGCTCTATCATCATAAAGGTATTCGGAAGTTTTTCCTATAGTAAGTTTATACAACGGAGGTTGAGCTATATATACATATCCGTTATCTATTAACGGTTTTGCATATCTAAAGAAAAATGTCAACAATAATGTTCTAATATGAGCACCATCTACATCAGCATCCGTCATGAATATTATCTTATGATAACGTAATTTTTCTATATTTACATCATCTTCATTTTTACTGATATTTATACCAATTGCCTGTATTAATGATTGTATTTCATTATTACCGTATATTTTATCTAATCTTGCACGTTCAACATTAAGGATTTTACCTCTTAATGGCAATATTGCCTGGAACATTCTATTTCTGCCTTGTTTCGCACTACCGCCTGCAGAATCACCCTCTACTATGTATAATTCACATTTTTCAGGTTCTCTGTTTGAACAATCTGCCAGCTTACCGGGTAATGTTGAATTTTCGAGTACAGATTTTCTTCTTGTTAAATCTCTGGCTCTTCTTGCGGCTTCTCTTGCCCTTTGTGCCTGTAATATTTTATCTATTATTAATTTTGCATATTTAGGATTAAATTCAAGCCATTCTTGGAATTTTTCTCTTACGACATCATTTACCGCACTTTGAGCTTCCGTATTGCCAAGTTTTTCTTTGGTTTGACCTTCAAATTGCGGTTCACTTAATTTTACACTTACAATTGCCGTTAATCCTTCTCTTACATCATCTCCGGTAACATTAGGATCTGAATCTTTTAATAAATTATTTTTTCTTGCATAATCGTTTAATACTCTGGTTATTGCATTACGGAAACCGGTTAAATGAGTTCCGCCCTGGTGTGTATTAATATTATTAGCAAAGCTCAAAACTGATTCGTTATAAGCATCCGTGTACTGAAGTGCTATTTCTACCGCTATACCGTCGACTGTTTTATCCATATACACCGGAGATTCAAACATTACATTTTTATTTTTATTCAAAAATTCAACATAACTACCTATTCCGCCTTCGTAGTGGAATTCTTCCTCTTTGTCTATTCTGGCATCTACAAATGTTATTTTTAGACCTTTATTTAAAAATGCCATTTCTCTTAAACGATTTCCAATAACTTCACGATCCATAATTGTAGTTTCTTTGAATATTTCAGGATCAGGCCAGAATGTAGACTTTGTACCAGTTTTATCTGTTTCTCTTATTTTTTCAACAGGCCCGGTTGGTTCACCTCTCATATATTCTTGACGATGAACATATCCGTTTCTGGAAACTTCTACTACCATTTTCTCTGATAATGCATTAACAACTGATGCTCCTACTCCGTGAAGTCCGCCTGATACTTTATATCCCCCATCACCGAATTTACCTCCGGCATGAAGTACGGTATGGACTATTTCTAATGCTGATTTTCCACTCTCTGGTTTTATATCAACAGGAATTCCACGTCCATCATCTTCTACCGTAACACTCTCATCTTTATTTATTGTAACTTTTATATGTTTACAATATCCTGCCAATGATTCATCAATTGAATTATCCACTATTTCATATACACAATGATGAAGTCCTCTTTGGCTTGTTGACCCAATATACATACCGGGTCTTAATCTTACTGCTTCCAGTCCTTCTAAAACTCTAATATTACTTGCATCATAATTATTTGTTTGCTCTGTCATGCTCTAACCCCAATCTGCTATCCTTTATATATTGTACTACAAATATTTGTTCTATGGCAATCTTTTAGCTTTTATTATCAGTTTTTTGTAAATTTATCAAAAAGTGTTATAATCATTATCTAAGGAAGGTAATTATGTTTTTTCAACGACAATGCAAAATAACTTTTATATGTCACGGAACTACGATCAATACGGAAGAAAACAGGTTCTTTGATAATGAAAAGTTTCCGCCTATAAATGAAACGGGGCGAGAAGAAATGAAAAAAATTTCACTTTGGATTGAAAATAAAGGCTTAAAAATAGATAATATCTTTTCAAGCCCAGCTTTAAGATGTGTCCAAAGTTGCAGTATTCTATCAGAACACGTTCATCAGGATTTTGAAACTATTTCATCTCTTTCAGGTAGAAAAATCGGTTCTTGGTCAGGATTAAGTATTGAAGATATTACAAAAAAATCTCCTAATCAAATTCAGCAATTTTTTAAAGAGGCTGAAACTTTTTGGCCTGAAAACGGTGAATCTCTTGCAAATTTTAATTCAAGAATTTTAAATTCTTTAAACGAGATTATTAATAATAATATTCAAAAACGAATAATTATTGTAACATCTGCTGATGTTATTCAAGCAGCTGCTGCAAGTGCATTAAATATTCCTTTAAACAGTCAATTTAAAATCTATATCCCTTCAGGAAGTGCTACTCAAATTAGCTATTTTAAAGATTTTGCAAGTTTAATTTATTCGGCATATATTCCATCTTAAGGATTCAAATAAAATATTAAAAGGCATAATAATATGAATAATTTACATTATATAAATATTGAAACAAGAGAAAATATCAAGATACTAACAAATCTAGCCTGTGAAATTTGGCATGAATATTGGCCTTGCCTTCTATCTAATGAACAAATAGATTATATGCTTAACAAATTTCAGTCCTTTGAATCAATAAATGATCAGATTAAAAATAACAACTATATATATAATATAATTGAAAACAATTCACAATTTGTTGGCTATTTCGGAATATGCTTAAAAAAAGATTATTTATTTTTATCAAAACTATATTTAAAAAAAGAATTTAGGCATAAAGGTTTTGGGAAAACTATATTTAATAAAATAATCCAATTAGCAAAACAATATAATAAACCTAAAATACAACTGACTGTAAATAAATATAATATTAATACAATAAATGCATACAAAAAATGGGGATTTACAGAAATTAATGCAGTTGTTACCGATATAGGACACGGTTTTGTTATGGATGATTATATAATGGAATATAATATTTAATCCGGTGTCGCAACCTTGTGCTTGTTCATCTGAGCCGTAAAGTTGCTCACCTTTTAAAAACACCACACCCCAATTTTTTTTTTCCCCCCCCCCACAGGGATATTATAAAAATATTAACCCCAAACTCATTATTAACATACCTGAAATTATTCCAATAATAACATGATGGTTTTCTCCATATTCTCTTGAAAGAGGCAAAAGAGTATCCAAAGAAAGATAAACCATAATTCCTGCGACAGCAGCTGTCATAATTCCAACCGTCTGAGAAGGCATAATTGTTTTCAATAACAGAACTCCTATTAATCCGCCTACAGGTTCTGATATCCCTGATAGAAATGAATACAATATCGCTAATCTTTTCTTACCAGTAGCATGAAATATCGGAAGGGCTATTGCTATACCTTCAGGTATATTATGAATAGCAATAGCTATTGCAACAGGAATTCCTAACCTTAAATCTTCACTGGACACTAAAAAAGTAGCCATTCCCTCAGGAAAATTATGCAGACTTACAGCTATCGCTGTAATTAATCCGGCTCGTCTTATCATTCGTCTTCTTTGACAATTTTTTGAAGTATTAAGAAAATCTGATTCTATATGGTCAGGAATAAAATAATCAATTAATACCGCTATAACTATTCCGAAAAAGAATCCCAAGAATGCCAGGGCATTTGAAAATTTTATACTATAGTAATTCTCAAGCATTGCAGAAGATTCTGTCATTAACTCGCTTAAACTTACATATATCATTACACCGGCTGAAAATCCGAGTCCTACTGACAGTGCTTTTAAATTATTTCTTTTGACAAAAAAAGTTATAAATCCGCCCAATAACGTAGACATTCCGGCGAATAATGTTAAAATTAACGGTAAAACATAATTATTCATATGTATATACTAACATAAAAAAAATTATGAGGTTGTATTATTCTTTAGGTTATTTATTTTTTTATTTTAATTTTAAAGAATATAATAATGAAAAAATTTTTATTATATATTTTTTTTATTTCTAAAATATGTTGTATTCAAGTTTTTGCATTTCAAGAACAATTACAACAAATTTCTTTTGATTCTGCTTTAAATCTTGCAAAAAAAAATAATGTACAAATAATTAATGCTCAAATCGAATATGAAATTGCTAAAAACAATATTAATATAGTTTCTGCTTGGCAAAATCCGCATTTTGTTTCCGATTTCTTTTTGGGAAATGTTGCAAAAGGTAATTCTAATCAGTTGGGTTTATTATTTCCCATTGAAGTTGCAAAAAGAGGTATTAGAAAAAATATTGCCATTGACAAAGCTGAAATTCAACAATTACAATTACAAAAAATTATTACTGCTGAAATAAATAAGTTATATTTAATTTACACAACACTTGTAATAAATAAAGAACAATTAAAAAATGAATTAGATTTCTTTGAAATACTTAAAAATAAAGATATACAAAATTTAGAATATAAAAATTTTCTAATTGAAAATCAAAAAAATATTATCAATAAATTAAATGAAACTATTCAAAAAAGGCGGAATGATTTTAATAATATATTCAATAATAATACTTATATAATATATGACACAATTGATTCTGATATATATAACTTTGAATTTAATAAAACAGATTATTTAAAGAAAAAAAATGAACAGATTAAAACAGAAAAACAAATAATCAATAAAGAAACAGATAGTGCTTACAAAAATATTAAACTAACAAAAAATGAAAGAATCCCTGATATTCTAGCCGGAGGAGGATTCGCTTTTGAATATGGAGATAAACCTTATGCTGCAGATTATTCTGGAGCTTTTATTTCTATAGATTTAGAAGTACCTTTGTTTAATTTTATTGCTCCTAATATAAAAAACGCAGAGCTTAGATATAAACAAGCTAAATTAAGACAAGATTTATTTGATAAACATTCCTCGCAAATTATTACAGAAAAAGAAAATCAACTTAATCATATTGAACAAAACTTCATTAGAGCTAAAGAAAATCTGAATAAATTTCAAAATTCTAACGATAAAGAAGTAATTTATTCCGTCAAAAAAGAATATTTGAACTCTTTATATGATTTAATTTACATACTGTTTCTTTAATATAAAAAGATCTATAATATATTTATGAGTACTTTTTTTTATAAAGCAAAACATAAAAATAATAAAATCGAACAAGGTTCTATAACTGCACAAAATATTACTCAAGCAGCAATGGAACTTGAACGTAAAGGATTAATCGTACTTGAGCTTAAAGAAGAATCTCCTCGTAATAATACTAATCTTTTCAAAGATGAAAATTACAATTTAGAATTCTCTTTAAGTGAAAAAAAAGAATTCTTTAATTCTTTTTATTATCTATACAAATCCGGAATTTCCATTAATGAAATTTTTCGGTCAATACTAAATACATCTCAAAATAAAAAAATAAAATTTTTCTGTAAACAAATTTTAAATAAAACGGAAAAAGGTTATTCTTTAAAAGAAACTCTAACGAAAAATTCAAATAAAATTGGTATCGCATATGCAACTCTTATTACAGCAGGTGAAGAATCAGGAAAATTAGATAATATTCTTCCCGAAATAATCAACAACATTAAAAGAGAAGAAGAAATAAAACATAATATTATTTCTTCTTTAACCTATCCTTGCTTTATATTTTGCTTGGCTATTTTTGTATTTTGTCTATTTAAATTTTTTATATTAAAAATCTTTTCAGCAATAAGTAATTCTGAATCTTATGTCATTTCAGAACTTCTATTTTCCTGTATTATAAAAATTATTTTTGTTTATGCAGTTCTTTTTTGTATTATATTTCTATGTTTAAAAAAAGGAAAAGATATTAAAAATTTTTTCTCTAAATTTTCACCATTTTCAAATATAATTAAAAACTATTATTTTACAAATTTCTTTTCTATATTTTCACTTGCCTATGAAGCAGGTGTACCTATTTTAGAATCAATGAATATTGCAAGTTCCGCTATTAATATAGGGTATATTAACAAAAGACTTAAAAAATCAATAATTATGCTTTCTCAAGGTTGTGAATTAACAACAGCTTTAAACGTTGCTAATATTTTTTCATCTTATGCCATTTCACAAATTTCATCTGGAGAACAAGCAGGTGAACTCGGTAAAATGCTTCAACTTGTATCTAAAGATTATGAAAAAAACCTTGATTTATCTATAAAAATTATCTTAAAAGCTATTGAGCCTTTAATGATACTATTTATTGGTTTACTTGTTTTATATATTGCTTATACTGCTTATAAAAGCTATTATGATACTATTTTTTCTCTCTTATAATCTTTTAAAATTGTATCAACAGCATTTTTAACATCTTGAACGGTTATTAACTTCATACAAGCTTTATCTCTTTTACATTTTCTTTTTAAAGAACAAGGTATACAAGGTAAATCAGCTTTTAATAATATATTACTATCTCCAAGTGCTTTCCATTTTTCAAATGGCATTGGGCCATATAATCCTATTATTTTAGTTCCAACGGATGATGCCATATGAAGATTCCCTGAATCATTACCTATTATAAAATCTACCTTTTTTAATAATGCTAAACTATCTTTTATACTAACTTTTCCGCATAAATTTATCGGTAATATTTTTAATTCTTCACTATAATTTATATTCTCATATATTTGTTTATCGGCAGATGCTCCTATAAATATTACCTGAATTCCTTTCTCATTAGAAAGATATCTTATAATTTCCGCAAAATTATTAATATCCCAAATTTTTCCTTCATTTGTTGCTGTTACATTGACAACGGCTTTAATGCTTTCGTCCTTTATATTTTTATTTAAAAAAATATTATTCACATTTTTTTCATTTATAGGATTAATCCAGCTTTCAAGATATGTATCTTTTATACTATAACCTTCCGCCTTTAATACATCTAAAAAACATAATGATTCATGTTTTTGAGTATCATATTTAACACTTTTTGTAAGAAGAAAATTTCTACATTCAGTCGCAAAACCAACTCGTTCTTTTATTCCGGCAAAAAAACATAAAAAAGCACTCGATAATGATCTTTTTAGAACATATGCCTTGTCATATTGAATTTTTTTTATTTCTTTTACATAATACCAAAATGATTTTTTAGCCCCTTTACCGTTTTCATACTTATTTCTTCTTGTTGTATCAAAATAAATAAAATTATCTACGTAAGGACAATCTTCTATAACCTCACCGGAATTCGGAGCAACAAGCATATCTATTTGAGAATCCGGATATATATACCTTAAATTTCTAAGAAAAGGTATCGTTAATATCATATCTCCTATGAATCTATATCTTACAACAAGAATTTTTTTTCTATTCACCGCATACTTCCTTTATATCAATAAATGCTTTTAATTTTAATGCAAAAAATTTTATCGGCATTTCAACATCATTAATTACATTTATTATTTTAACGGCATCTTTTTCGGTTGTTATCACATGTTCTATTCCTTCCTCTTGGGCGTAAGAAATAATTTTCACAACATCCGATGTATCATACATATGGTGATCTTCAAATTCCAATATAGCTATTAATTTATAATCTTTTTTTAAAAACTCATAAAATCCGCTGCTTTGACCAATAGCAGAAAATGCCATTACTTTTGTTTCTTTAGGTAATAATTCTCCTGTTATTATATTATATGCATAATCAGGAACCATTTTGCATAAATATATATCTTTTTTAAATTTCTTTTTCAAATAATCGCAATATTGAAGTGCTTTTTGTATATCATGATTTTTATTAACAACTACTACTTTATCAGCCCTTTTTATATTTGATATATCTTCTCTTAACGGGCCTGCCGGCAGTATATATTTATTTCCGAATCTATTTTTTGAATCAATTAAAACAATATCTAAATCTCTTCTCATTTTACGATGTTGAAATCCGTCGTCTAAAATTATTACATCAGGTTGAAATTTTGCCATAATGTACTTCTCGGCTTTTATTCTACTGGAACAAGTTACAACATATGCTCCTTTACAATTATCGCTCAGCCATACCGGTTCATCTCCGGCTTCTTCTGCATTACATAACGCTCCTGAACCATCTGAAATCAATTTAGGATCTTTATTTGACATTTTTGCACCATATCCTCTTGATAAGATGGCTACTTTTTTATTCAGACTAAGAAAATATTTTGCTACCTCAGCCGTAACAGGTGTTTTTCCTACACCTCCCGTTGTAAGATTCCCTATTGACACAACATACGCTTTTGAAATATATGATGGCATTATTTTTACATCATATAGTTTATTTCGCAACTTAACTGCTGCCGAATAAAAAATACCCAAAAATCTTAACATCAATATTATTGATGTTTCATATATATCTAAGTTTTTTTTATAATGAAGTTTTGATATAAACAGTTTCATATTTAACCTAGAACATTAATCTGAAAAGCAGAAATCTTTTATTTAATTTTTCCGAGAATTTTCTTAAATTTTCAGAAGTAACATTTATATCATCCATTGTCTGCTTAATTTTTTCTTCATCCTCTGTTGCATAATTAACTGTATCTAATGTAATTGTCAACTTGTCTAATGCCGTATTAAGTTTCACTACAGAATCAGAAAGATATTTCTTTAATTTTGCGTCCTTTGACATATCATTTATATAACTTGAAAGTTCCGCTATATTTTTTGCCGTTATATCTATATTACACAGAGTTGATTTCATTTTTGGATCTTCCATAAGTGTTGATATATTATCAGACAATCTGGAAAAAGATTTTGTGACATTTGCAACATTTTGTGCAAATTGTTCATCACCTGTCAATTTATTTATATTATCCGTAAATACTAAAAGTTTATCTGATAATTTATTAACATTATCAGAAAGCAATTCAAGTTCATTTTTTGATAAATCTATTAACTCTTGAGCTTTTGCCATTACAACATTTACATTATCCGTTAAAACATTAACATTTACTGCCGTTTGCTTTAAATCAGCAATTACATCATCAGAAAGAAGCAAAGAAATTCTTTCATTTGTTTCTACCAATGATTCGGCACTTCTATATTGTAGTGCTAAAAAATCAGCTATTCGCATAGGTTCTATTACTGTATATGGTGATTCCGTTTTAGGATAAGGCATTTCTATATCATCTTTGGGCGTTATTCTTAATTTCTTTTCATTTTCTTCTTTTACTATTTTTGCACTTAATTGTTCAGGAATTATTAATCCGGGCAAATCTATAACATATCTTACTTTATATGAATTTTTTGTTTTAATATTCTCTTTTATTAACATTGGCAGAATATCTGTTTCTACTATTTCTATTTTCTTTACAAGACCTACATCATAATATTTTCCGTCCAATTTCATTTCTACTTTATCATCAGGATGAAGAATAGAAGTTTTATCTGATTGCGGCAAATATATAATTTTTTCTTTCGGAGGTGTAATTTCTAAGAATTGTTCACCTATAATTCCTGATTGTTGGATTGAAATCTCTGACGCTTTTGGAATTACTACATTGGGTTCCGTTATTACAAATTTAACTTCAACATAGCTGTCGGCAAGATTCAATTTAGGTTTTATTTCCTCCACCTGACCGATTCTGACTCCCATCATCTGTACACCGGAACCTGCTCTCATTCCGTTTACGTCTTTAAAATTAACAGTCAGTCTTTCCGCATTAGATATTGCTTTGCCTTTTACCCACAAAACCGTAAAAAGTAATATTATTATAGCTGTTATCGCTAATATTCCGACTTTAAATGATGATGAGAATTTCATTATTTTTCCTTTTTCTTAATTTTATAACAAACAATAAAAAACTAAAAACCTTCTGCTGTAATTTTCATTGGCCCTTCTATTTCCGCTGATACAAATTGTTTTGTATATGGATTATCTTGTTTTAGTAAATCTTTTGGAGTTCCTCTGAAAACTATATGTCCATCATATAACATTATAACTTTATCAGAACACCGTGTTATCGTAGACATTTGATGTGTTACAACAATAGATGTAGCTTTTGTTTCTGATCTGAGCCGCAGAATATAATTTTCAATAACCGTAGATGCTACAGGATCTAACCCTGCTGTAGGTTCATCATACAGAATAAATTGAGGCTGGGTTACTATTGCTCTTGCCAAACTAACTCTTTTTTGCATTCCTCCCGACAGTTCATGAGGATACTTATCCTCAATTCCTGAAAGTCCAACTGTATTCAGACTTTTTGCCACTATTTGTTTTATTTGTTCTTTTGTATATTTGCCTTTAAATTCTTTCCTTTCCTGTAAAGCAAATGAGATATTATCAAATACATTTAATGAGTCAAACAAGGCTGAATATTGAAATACCATTGCAACATCTCCGGCTTCTATATTAATTACGCCTGAGTCAGGTTGTAAAAGACCGCATAAAAGTTTTAAAATAGTACTTTTCCCTGAACCTGAAAAGCCTACTATTGATAATATTTCTCCTTCTTCTACAGAAAACGATATATTATCCAAAACTTTTTTACCATCAAATTCTTTTGTTAAATTTTGTACCTTTATAGACATTTTTACCTTCTTTTTAGAAATAAAACGATACTGCAAATATACAGTCGATAATTACAATAGCTACAAAAGACCATACAACAGCCTTTGTTGTTGCTATACCTACACCTTTTGCCCCGCCTTTCGCATCATATCCGCAACTTGAGCTTATTAAACTTATTGCTCCTCCGAAACACGCTGATTTTAACAGCATTATATTTATATCTCGAATATACAATCCTTGCCATACAGATGTAACATAACTCAACCATGTTACATCTTTTGCCGAAAACATTGCTGTTATACCTCCGGCAATTATTCCGAATGTTGAGGCGATAATTACAACAAACGGCATCATTATGAATCCTGCCAATACTCGGGGTAAAAATAAATATTGAAACGGAGATACTTTTAATACCTTCATTGCATCTATCTGGTCGGTTACTCGCATAGTTGCCAATTCACTTGCCTGTGAGGAACCTATCATTGATATTATTGCGAATCCTGACATTATAACTCCAACTTCTCTCACCATTGTTAATGCTACCAATAATCCTATATAATCTTTTCCGCCTTGCTTTACCATCTCGGGGGCAATTTGCATTGCCAGAATTATTGCAGTCATTGATACAATTGATAATGTTATCGGAAGAGAATCTACCGCAAATCTTGAAGCTTGTTCGGTTACTTGCTTTATATTTATTTGCAATTTAATTAAATATTTCATTACCTGACAAAAGCGATAGGCTATATCTCCAAAAGTTTCAAAAAACTCTTTTACATGCCTAAGCACCATAACAGTTACTTGATAAGTTATAGTTTGTTTTATATAAAACTCTAAATTTGCCATATTTTTATTTTACAATAAATGATTTTTTTTAACCATAAATACAAAAAGCAAATTTTATCAGCATTGATTAATTATTTTGTCCGAGAATATTTTGCAGATTCCCAACGTGAGAGGAATTTAAAAAAAATACAAAGTCAGGTTCGCAAAAATAAAGACAGACAAAAGCTAACGAACGACAGGCTTGAGCGAAAGAAATTTCAAGACAAATAAATCAGCTTAGACAAAACTTTAAAGGTGCTGCTGATCCAATTAAAAGAGAGTCGGCAGAAAATGCAACACAGGATTATTTTTCATATAAAAAACAACGGACTTTATGATCCCCGGCAATATTATATAATTCCGGAGAAATATTTTTACATTTTTCCATTACGTACTTACATCTTGTATGAAATTTACAGCCTTTTGGCAAATCCTGTTGTGAAGGAAGATCTCCTTTTAATATTATTTTTTCACTATTTTTATTGTCTATTTTTGGTACTGCACTCAATAAAGCTTGTGTATATGGATGTTTATAATTCTTAAACAGTTCTCCTTTTTCAGATATTTCAACTATTTCACCCAAATACATTACTGCTATTCTGTCTGAAATAAATTTGATAACGCTCAAATCGTGAGAAATGAATAGCATCGTAAGATTGAGGTGATGTTTTAAATCAAGAAGAAGATTTACTATTTGTGCTTGAATACTGACATCCAATGCACTGACAGGTTCATCTGCCACTACGAATTTAGGATTTAATATTATTGCTCTTGCTATGGCAATTCTTTGCCTTTGACCACCTGAAAATTCATGAGGATATCTTTCAAGGACATCTTCTCCTAAGCCTATTAATGATATTATTTTTTTTATTTTCTCATTAATTATTTTTTTTTCTTTTATTTTATGTACAATAAATGGTTCTTTCAAAATATCATATATTTTCATTCGTGGATTTAAGCTCATATAGGGATTTTGAAATATAAGCTGTACTTGTTTTCTATATAATTTTAAATCTTTTTTTGTTTGGTTTATTATATTTTCATTTTCAAACAGAATCTCCCCTGATTTCGGAGTTATCAATTTTACAATACAATTACCCAGTGTAGATTTACCGCTTCCCGATTCACCTACAAGCCCTAATATTTCATTCTCATATATTTCTAAATTTACGTTATTTAAAGCATATACATAACCTTTAATATTTCCCATAAGTCCATCTATTATGGGATAATACATTTTTAAATTTTTTATTTCTATTAGTTTTTGCATAATTTTTATTATACATTATTTTTTATCTTTTATAATTATCATTATGTTTAATATGACACAAAATTTTGTATTTAAAAACTCCACTCCAAAATTACATCCTAATTTCAAATGGATTTTGTTTCCCCTCTCCATAATATTTTAATGCAATAAATGTTTTTTCAATCATATTTAATACTGTAGTTTCCGTATAAAATGCAGTATGAGGCGTTAATATAACATTAGGAAAACTTTTAAGCATTGAAAGCTCGTCATTATCTATAATATCACAAGTTTTATTATAGTAGTATAAACCGTTTTCATTTTCGATAACATCAAGCCCCGCACCTGAAATCTTTCCGGTTTTTAAATTACGGATTAATGCTTTTGAATCTATTAATGTTCCTCTTGCTGTGTTTATAAGAATAACTCCGTCTTTCATTTTTGCAATAGAATCTTCATTAATTATATGAAATGTATCAGAATTAGAAGCAAGATGAAGTGTAATAATATCACTTTTTGAATATAAAGTATCAAGATCTGTATATTGGGCATATTGTTTCAGTTCGTCTATCTCTTTTATATTATATGCAAGAATTTTACAGCCGAATCCGGATAAATGCTTAATAACTGTTGATCCTATGTGTCCTGTACCTATTACCCCTATTGTACAATCAGATAAATCAATTCCCATTTTACCTTTGAGTGAATAATCCTGTGCATTTGCTCTTAACATTATTTGATTTATCTTTCTTGTAGTCATAAGCATTAACATTATTGCATAATTCGCCACACAATCAGGCGGATAATTAACCGCTGATACTCTTAGCCCATTTTCATATATATATTTTATCGGCAAATGATCATATCCTATACTTCTTGCCAATATATACTTAACTCCGATGGATTTTATTTTATCAACATAATCTTCATCAAACTTACAAGGCACTATACTAATTGCCTCACAACCTTTTGCTATACTCAAATTCTCTTCAGACGGATATTCATTTGTCCATACAAATTCTATTCCGTATTTTTTACTAAATTCTTCACATATATTTAATTCATCAAACTTCCTCAATGAAAAAAATGCTATTTTCATTACTTTTCCTTTCTAGCAAACATACTTATCAACCAGTTCTACCAAACCTTTTTTTGCATTAAATTTCACATTTACTCCAATTGGAATTGTATCTTTTATTTTATCATGAGTTATTTTGAATCCATCGCAACATGGTAATTGAAATTGTTCCGAAAAATTAATAATTAATTCTTTTAGCAATTCATCATCTTTAGTATTTTGAAAATCTCCCAATATAATTCCTTTTACTTTATTTCTGATTTTTTCCATATTAAATAATTGAGTTAACATCCTATCTATTTTATATACAGGTTCATTTAAATCTTCTAAAAATAAAATTAAATTTTCATCTTCAGGAATAAAATCTATACCGCAAAGAGAAACCAGTGATGAAAGATTACCTCCCCATAATATTCCCTCCGCTATACCTTCTTTATAAACTATTCCACTTTCCGCTTTGTATAAAACAGATTCTCCTGTTAATGCTTTAAAAAAACTTTCTTTTGTATAATCTTTAATCTCATCACCGAAATCACCATTTGCCATTGCACTATGAAACGTAATTAAACCTGTTTTTTTATAAATCATATTCAATAAAATGGTTATATCTGAATATCCTGCGAATATCTTTGGATTATTCTTTATTATATTCCAATCTATTTTATTAATAAGCCTTAACGTACCATATCCGCCTCTTGCACATAGTATTACATCTATTTCGTTATTTTCAAAAAAATTATGCAAGGCTTTTATACATTCTTCATCATTATTTCCGGACATATATCCATGTGAACTTTTACATGTATCAGAAATTATAACTTTATAACCTTCCGATTCAAAAAATAATTTAGAATGTTCTATTCGCTCATATTCCTTTATTCGTCCGGATATTGCTAAAATTCCTATTGTATTTCCTTTTTGTAATTTTTTTGGTTTTATTATTTCCATATCGCACACTTTTTTTATATATTAAGATATAATTGATATTAACAAATATTTTAGGAGCTAGCAATTGGAAAATAAATATATTCCTCTATATCGTAAATACAGACCGCAAACATTCCATGACCTCATAGGACAAGAAAATATAGTTCATGCTCTCAGCAATGCTATTGAATTAAATCGTATAGCCAATGCATACTTATTATGCGGGCCAAGAGGTACGGGAAAAACATCATCAGCAAGAATCCTGGCTAAATCGCTTAATTGTAAAGAAGGCCCAACTCTTACGCCTTGTGGGAAATGTCCTGCTTGCCTTGATATTATGAATTCCGTTCCGGTTGATGTTATAGAAATCGATGCCGCAAGTAACAGAAGTGTTGAAGATACTCAAGCTATCCTGGAAAAAATTCAATATGTTCCCGTTAATGGAAGATATAAAATTTATGTAATTGATGAAGTCCATATGCTATCTAATCACGCTTTCAATGCTCTCTTAAAAACATTAGAAGAACCGCCGGCAAATGTAATCTTCATTCTTGCAACAACGGAACCGCATAAAGTTCTTGATACAATTATCTCCAGGTGTCAAAGATTCGATTTCAGAAGAATTACTACCGATGATATTGTTAAAAGACTTGAATATATTTCACAGAAAGAAAATATAAATATTTCAAAAGATGCTTTATTTGCTATTGCAAAAAATTCACAAGGAGGAATGCGTGATGCCCTCGCTTTATTGGATCAAATTAGTGTTCTTGGCATTAATAAACAAATTGACATCAATGATATAAATGAAATTCTGGGAAAAATTTCTTTTGATACTTTGCACGATATCACTAAATATATTATTTCTGGCGATTGTACTCAATCTGTCCCTTTAATCGATAATATATATTCAAAAGGTAATGAACCTATTCAAATAGTTTCCAATCTCATTCAATATTTTCGGGATATGTTAATAGTTAAAAATTGCTCTGATAAAGAATTAATATATTCTCTTACTCAAATTAATGAAATAAATTATGATAAAATTAAAACTCAATCTGAAAAGTTCAGTGTCTCTGAAATTATTCAAATAATTGACAGGTTGTCTTACTATTCTACACAAATAAAAGATACAACAAATAAATATCTATGGCTTGAATTATGTATTATTGATTTAACAAATTATAAAAACCTTCCTTCGGCTGAAAATCTTTTAAAAAGAATCGAAGAATTGGAATCTAAAATACAATCAGGTAATTTTTCAGTTAAATCACAAACTCCAAATGTAATTAAACCGACAAATGATTCACAAAATCATTTTGAAAAACCTATACAATCAGTTGAAAAACACGAACAACCTATAATAAAAGAAGTCTTAAAACAAGAAAAATCTTCAACGGAAAACAATTCGGACAATTCAGATATGCATAATCTGTGGGTATCAATATTACAAAGTATAGACAGCCCTCCTACGCGTGCTTTTTATTCCGGATTGGCAAAACCGGTTGAAATTTCAAATGAAAAAATCGTAATTGCTTTCTCTAAAGAAATGTTTGTTAAACAAGCTAAAGAAGGTAATAAGAAAAATGCAATAGTTGAAGCTGTTTCTAAATATATGAATATTAAAAATCCAAATATAGAAATAATTTTAAGTAATAATATTGATTTCTCAAAAAAAATATCACCTTCGGCTTTAAATAGACCAAAAGAAAAACAAGAAGATGAACAAAATCTTACACAACAAGAAGAAGAAGATTATCAATCATTCATTGAAACTAAAATTAAACAAAATTCTGATATCGAAAATAAAGAAAATATTTCTGAACCTGAAAATACTTCAGATCAAGCAACAATGGTTAAGCAACTTTTCGACGGGAAATATATTAATTAATGCTTTGATTTCACAAAACGGGCAATATCTCTGGCTTGTGCTTTTTTTGCCAAGTCTTCACGTTTATCATATAACTTTTTCCCTTTTGCAAGAGCAATTTCAATCTTTGCCCAACCATTATCCAAATACAATTCAAGAGGAACAATTGAATATCCGTCTTTTTTTATTTTCCCGATTAACTTTTCAATCTCTTTCTTTCGTAATAAAAGTTTTCTCGTTCGCTTCTCTTCGTGATTATACCTATTTCCTTGTTCATATGGACTTATATGACAGTTATATAAAAAAACTTCAAAATCATCTACTTTTACAAAGCTATCTTTTAAATTAACAGCACCTTTTCTTACCGATTTTATCTCAGTTCCCGTTAATACCATACCTGCAGTGTATCTGTCAAAAATATGATACTCATGAAATGCTTTTCTATTTGTTGATATAATTTTCTTTCCCATAAAAAAATTATATCATCATTATTATTTTTTTTATAACTTTATTATAAATATCTGCTAATAAAATATATCTTATTTTTTTTAAATTTAATCCGGTGTCGTACTTTGCCTCAGGCTGCATTGAATTTTCCTTTCTCTCCTGATAGTACTTACCTTGTAAAATATCCACTCCAAAATTTCGCTCTAGCTCATTATTACAAATTTTTTCAGGACAATCCATAATTTCTTTTTTATTCTTATATATCTTTATTTCCGACTTTACCTTTAAATACTTTTCCCAGTTATTTAAATTCCATACTATCGCTGACAAACTATATAAATTAAAATCTTTAAATTCAATTAAATTAATTAATAATTTTTTATTTGATTTATCAACCTTTATTTTATAGCTATATAAATCAGTAATTTTTTTATACCTTCTCAATAATGCAACTATCTCATTTATATCTGATTGACAATCTATCTTTTCTGAAAAAATTTTTTCAATTTTATTCTTTTTATATACTTCCACTTTTTTTCCTAATCTTTATATATTTTTTCTAATCTCTTCAACTTTTCGTAGTAATAATCAATTTTATTTTCTTTGGCAATTTTCTCTAACATCATTTCCGTTTTTTTATAATAAGGTATATCTATTATTCCTGTACTTTCCTCATAATCTTTATAAAATCTTGCTATTATCCCTTTCAATATATATAATTTTTTATTCCTTAAAATTACATTGTATTTAATTACATCTTTTAATTTTGTTATAAACTTTACAAATGATGACTTTTCTTCACAATAATAATTAAGCGAATATTTCAGCCCTGTATTACTTTTTAACATTTTTCGCAACCACTCCTTATTTAATTTTGTAACGTCATTTACATCTAATTAATAAAATTAGTGCAATAAAATGTAAACTGTTGTATAATATCAGTATCTGGAAGTTACATGATATTATGATTTACAAATACTATATTACATTATCATGTAAAATAATACAACTTTATTACATAATAATGTAACAAAAGTTCAAGTGGAATAAATTATGAGTATTGGAAAAAGAATAAAAGAAATTAAAACTACTCTAAATTTAACATCGGCAGAACTGGCAGAAAAGCTACAAATTCCTGTCCGTACAATTGGCAGTTATGAAAGAGATGAAGCTCAACCGGGGCCTAAGTTTTTAAATGCCCTGATTGAAACATATAAAATTAATATTAACTGGCTTTTAACAGGAAAAGGTAATATGTTCATATCGAAAAAGGTTGAGCTGGATTTAAATTATCTTGCAAAACTTCAAGAAAGATTAAATCTTACAAACGATGAACTTGCCGGGTTAATTGACATATTAGATACAGATGCCAGCAGAGATATGGTTTTAAAATTTATTGAAATTAAAAAAGGAAATAAAGATGCCTTAGATAGTCTTATTCTAAATCTTCAGGGAATTAAGGCTATTTACGGTTAATCTTCATCTACAGGTTCTCTTAAAATCATGCTAATTGCAATTTTGGCATTTTGTTTAAGAGTTTCAGAAATATTGGGAAGTATTGTTAGCTGCCTTAAGACATCAACGGTTCTTTTGAAGATCCTTACTATATCACCTTCAGAAGAATCCACTTGTTTTGCAATATCTTCCCAAGGAGTTTCCAGTACCCATTGTTCCATTAATGGTGAATAATAAGAATTTATATACATTTCCGTATTAATATCATATTCTCTTTGTATAATGGCAATTTTTTTTCTTATTTCTTTTATTTTATTTAATGCTTTTCGTGTATTTTTGCTTAACGGTTGACTTGGATACACATCAGTTCTCAAATCTTCTGTAACTATTGCACATATAACAGCAGCGAGTTCAAAAGGTTCTAATTCATCCATAACACCTTGCAAAATAATTTCGCTTAAGAATAATTCATTTTCTGCTCTTATCATAGAACATAAAATTCCTTCATCAGTAGGTGAAGCATTTTTTATATATCCAAATTTTTCCAATATTTCTTTATGGGCTATAAATTGATTCCAATATATATCTTTTTGATTTTCTATTTTTTTGCATGTTTCTTTGTATTTTTTTTCATATCTTTTCAAGATTTCCAGATTTTTTATATGTTTTTTATAACCTTTACATACTTCACAATTATATTTTTCTAATTGTTCTCTTAATTCCCTTGTTTGATTTAAATATTCGATAACTTCCAGAGTATCTTTTAATCCTTTTTGTTTTGCTTGTTTTTGAAGAGTACGAGTTAGTTTTCTATAGACAATATACTTTTCTTTTAATTTATTAAATTCCATAAAGTCTTC
Organism: Candidatus Gastranaerophilales bacterium; assembly: GCA_947588785.1. Classification (GTDB taxonomy): domain Bacteria; phylum Cyanobacteriota; class Vampirovibrionia; order Gastranaerophilales; family Gastranaerophilaceae; genus Avigastranaerophilus. The sequence goes on along the minus strand of CANPZN010000012.1, from coordinate 4,898 downwards.
ATTTGACAAGCCGAAGGGACATTTTTCATTTTTTAATTTTGCAAGCATTTGTTCACAATTTATCTGCTGTATTATCATCGGTTTTAGTCTATCATTTGAAGAATAATATCCAAAACTTTTTAAAATTAACTCTTTTGCCTGATCCAGCTCTAAATTTTGTAACAGATTTAAAACCATGGAATACGTAGGACTAAACTGACTTTCTAACGGATTAGCACTGCTTTTTACCAGTTGAGCAACTTCTTCAGGTGATTGAAATTGAGTTCCCATTACTACAACATTTCCGATTTTATCCATGCCTCGACGTCCTGCTCGACCTGACATTTGTAAAAATTCATTTGCACTTAGCATTCTGTGTCCTGAATCTGTTCTTTTACTTATTGCGGAAATTACAGTTGTCCTTGCCGGCATATTTATTCCGGCTGCCAGTGTCTCCGTGGCGAATACTACTTTTATTAATCCTTTTTGAAATAATCTTTCCACTAATACTTTCAATGCCGGTAATAAACCTGCGTGATGAGAAGCTACACCATTGTATATGTATTCTAAATTTTTATTATTTTCTAAATATTTATGATCCTTTAAAAAGTTTTGTATTTCTTCTCTTATTTTTTTACCTTCTTCCGGTGTTATCAAATTAATATCAGAACATTTTTCCATATTTTCATCACATTTTTTACGTGAAAATGTAAAAAATATAGCCGGCAACATTTCCTTTTTATGAAGTACACTTATAACATCTTTTACTGTATTCCTTTTTTTTATTTGTCTTGAATAGTAATTTAATTTTTTTTCAGGTTTTATTTTACGATTTAATTTTCCGTCAGGTGTTAATAATGGCAATATTTCATAAGGTTTTGATGAATCATAATAATAATGTCTTAACGGTACTGGACGAAAATCTGTATATATATGTTCTGTTGCTGAATGAACAGTATTTATCCAATCACATAATTGCTTTGAATTTGCTACTGTTGCACTTAATGCAATAATTTGTATATTTGAAGGGCAGTAAATTATACTTTCTTCCCAAACAGTTCCTCTTTGTTCATCATTCATATAATGAACTTCATCTAATACCACATATTTTACATTTTTTAGATTATCTTTTAACGAACCGAAATTTGTATTATATAGCATATTTCTAAATACTTCGGTCGTCATTACAACGATTTGTGCTTCTCTGTTTATAGAGGTATCTCCGGTCAAAAGACCTACATTTTCTTCTCCGTATTTCTGAGAGAAGTCATAAAATTTCTGATTAGAAAGTGCTTTTAACGGCGTAGTATAAAATAGTCTTGTATTTTCTTCCAATGCTTTATGTATGGCATGTTCAGCAATACAAGTTTTTCCTGCACCGGTTGGAGCACATACTACTACACTTTTATTATTATTTATACATTCAACTGCTTCTTTTTGAAAATCATCAAGTTCAAAATCAAATTTATACAATTATTCCGCCTTACAATATTGAGTGTTTATTATCATAATCTATTCTGCCTATTAATTTATTTAATCGTTTTGCAACTTCTTTGAACATAGGTATAGAAAGACTTTGTGCTCCATCTGATGAAGCATTTTCAGGATCATGATGAACTTCCATCATTACTCCGTGGGCACCAACTATTAATCCTGCTTTCGCCATTGGTTCAATTAAATATCTTCTTCCCGTACCATGACTCGGATCGACAATCACTGGCAGATGAGAATATTTTTTTATTACAGGGATTGCTGCAATATCCAGTGTATTTCTTGTTGCTGAATTATCTACTCCCTTTATTCCCCTTTCGCATAATATAACTTTATCATTTCCATTATACATTATATGCTCAGCTGCGAGTAAAAATTCTCTTAATGTTGCTGCCGCTCCCCTTTTTAATATAACCGGTTTATTACACTTTCCTACTGCCTTTAACAGTTTAAAGTTTTGCATATTTCTTGCACCGATTTGAATGACATCTGCATATTGACATACCAAATCCAAATCCAATGTATCCATAAGTTCCGTTACAATTAATAATCCTGTTCTTTCTCGGGCTATTGCAAGATATTCTAAAGCCTTTTCTTCCAGACCTTGAAAATCATACGGCGATGTTCTGGGTTTAAATGCACCGCCTCTTAAAAAATGGCAGCCCATTTCCTTTGCTGCATCTGCTACTCTTAATAATCCGTCTAAATCTTGTTCTACACTGCAAGGGCCTACTATTAATACCGGTTTTTCCAAACCGCCTATCCGAACTCCATTTGAAAATTCTATAACTGTATCTTCTTGTTTTCCTTCTCTTGCTGCCAATTTATATGGTTCTTGTATTAACTTTACACTCCTAACACCTTCATAAGATTGAAAAGCATGAGGATCTATCAATCTTTTATCACCGATTGCAGCTATTACCGTCATTACATCCCCATGGTTTAGTACTGTTTTAAACCCTTTATTTTCTAATGCTTTAACTACAACCTTTATTTGATCTTCCGTTGCGGATGGTTCCATTATTATTATCACTTTTTCCTCTTTCCTAAACTGGAATACCAGCAGTATTTTCACTTTGAATTATATTACTTATTGATTTGCCTATTTTTAAACTTGATAATATTATTGAATTTTCGACTATTACATTATCTTCAATTTCAACATCATCCCATAATATTGAATTAATTATCTTTGAATTTTTTCCTATTTTACAATTTTCACCTACTATACAATTACCTTCAAATTTAATTGGATCTGTCATTTTTAAATTTTTTCCGAATAAACATAAACCGTTTTGCGTTTTATTTACAACAGGTTTATAAGAATTAATCTGATGTCGTAATATATCAAAATTTGAAGTTTTATACTGTTCTAATGATCCTACATCATTCCAATAGCCATCCATTATATAAGTATTTATTTTTAATCCGCATTCTAACATATTTGGAAAAACATTTTTTGCAAAATCATAGAACATATTCTTGGGTATATATTTAAAAATACTATAATTAAAAACATAGATTCCCGTATTTACAAGATTTGATTTTGCATTTTCGATTGATGGTTTTTCTTGAAAAACATTAACATATCCATTTGAATCGGTATGAACAACACCATACATACTTACATTTTTATAATCGACTTCTTTTAATACTATTGTGGCTATTGCACCTGATCTTTTATGTGATTCATATACTTTATTTATATTTATATCCGATAATCCGTCACCTGAGAGTACAATAAAATCTTCATTTTCATTAAAAAAGAATTGGCATTTTTTTACGCCTCCTGCCGTACCTGATAATTCTTTTTCTTTTATAAATTGGAAATTACAATTAAAACTTGTATTTTTATAATGTTTTTGTATATCATCAGCTTTATAATAAGTATTGGCAATTATATCTTTTATTCCGAATGAAATCAGATTTTTTATTATGATATCCATTGCCGGTACATTTGCCAAAGGAACTAATGGTTTGGGGAGAACATTTGATAGTGGTTCCAACCTGGAGCCTACACCTGCTGCCATTATCATTGCTTTTTTTATCATACAACCGCCTTATTTTTTAAAATGGGAATCTTTTTCCAAAATTTTTTGGTATTTTTATTTTACCTTTTTTTATTTTATTTTTCAGATCAGAAAAACCTTTCATCATTTGACGCATTTGATCAAATTGAGTAATGATTTGATTAATTTCGTGAATTGGAATACCTGCTCCTTTTGATATACGTCGTTTTCTGGAGGTATTTATTAATGATGGTTTTGCTCTTTCCTCGGGAGTCATACTTGAAATAAATGATTCTATGCGTTTCATCTGTTTTTCACTTTCAGATGCAATCATTTCTTTACTATCTTTATTTAACCCGGGAATTGGAAGCATTCCTAAAATATTATCTACTGACCCAACCATTTTCATTTGTTTTTGCATTTTTAGAAAATCATTATATGAAAATTCAGCTTTTTCCATCTTTTTTTCAAATTCTTGTGCCTGTTTTTCATCAAAGACTTCTTGTGCTTTTTCTACTAACGAAATTATATCTCCCATTCCCAGGATTCTATCTGCCATTCTTTCAGGATAAAAATCGTTTAAGGCATCAAGTTTTTCGCCTGTAGCGGTTAATTTAATTGGTTTTCCTGAAGAATATACAACACTTAACGCTGCTCCTCCTCTTGAATCACCATCCAATTTAGTTAATACAATACCTGTTATATCTAACTGTACATTAAAATTTTCTGCTACACTTACTGCTTGCTGACCAAGCATTGAATCTATTACCAATAACTTTTCTTGAGGTTTAAATGCTCTATCTATTAAAAGGAGTTCCGCCATCATTTCATTATCTATCTGAAGTCTTCCTGCTGTATCTATTATTACAACATTATTACCGTTATTTTTTGCATAATTTATTGATTCAGCAACTATTTTTTGAACATCAGTACTATTTTCCAGAGTAAAAACAGGAACTTCAATCTGATCACCCAAGGTTTTTAGCTGGGTTATAGCCGCAGGTCTATATACATCGGCAGCAACTAACAATGGATTTTTTCCTTCTTTTTTTAATTTTACAGCCAATTTAGCTGATGATGTTGTTTTTCCTGATCCTTGCAGTCCCAACATCATTATTATAGAAGGATGTGCATTTAAATTAAGGGGGGTATTTTCTTTTCCTAATATATTTACCAGTTCATCGTGTACTATTTTAATAAATTGTTGTGAGGGATTTACACCTTTCAAAACATCTTCACCCAATGCTTTTTCTTTTAGTGATGTCATGAATATTTTTACTATTTTCAAACTAACATCGGCATCTAAAAGAGCACGCCTTACCTCTCTCAAGGCTTCTTGCATGTTATCTTCAGTTAGCGTTGCATTCCCTGATGTTTTTCTTATTATATCCTGCAATTTTTCCGATAAATTATCAAACA
>CANPZN010000011.1 GCA_947588785.1 Candidatus Gastranaerophilales bacterium | reverse complement strand
TTATTTTTTATTATTTACAAAAAAATAAATTAAATAAACAAATAAAGTTTTCAAAGCGATACTTTGTTTTTAATTTATCAAGGAAATAAAAACCAAAGAGAGGTAGACTAAAGTCTACCCTACTAACTACCCTACATTTTTAAACTTTACTATTTATCAAATGAATAAAATAAAAACAAAAGAAAGATATACCCTACTGCCTAAATTTTAAAAGGTGCCGCTGCACTGAACCCGAGAATGTGAGTGCGAGCTGAACGACAAACGAAGTGCTGTGAAGCACTCGAGCGATACAAAGCGAATTATTGAGCCGATAGGCGAAATCAATGAGCCTGTATCCGTAGCGAACTGAAGTGAGATAAAGGAAAATTTAAGAGAATGAAATTTACGAAAGGGTGAAACGAAGTGAACCCGAGTAAAAATGGGGCTAAAATGAGCGGCAGCGAGCGAATGACAAGCCCCAAGATAGCAGGTTTAAGGCAGTGTCGGCAATAAAATGCAACATTAGATCGAATTATAAAATTTCCCATTTTTAAATGTCAGATTAAAACGCCCTAAATATCCGTTTTTGTTAGAATCTATTATAATTTCAGCTTTGTTTCTGTCTTTTTCTTCTGCAATATTATAGTAAGAATCTCTATAGATAAACATAACTACATCAGGAACCATATATTTTAAAGTTTCTTTTAAATCAGATAATATTGGATGTTTATCTTCTCTTTGTTCAACTGTTTTTGAAAGATAACAGGTTGTAAAAATAATACAGTTATTTTCACGTGCTATATTTTTTAGTTCTGAAAATGTATCGATTCTTTTTCCATCGCTAAAGTTATTCATTAAATCCGCGTTATCTATAAAAATATATTCAGGCGAATAATTTTCAATTTCATTTTTTATTTGCTCAATATAAAATTTATGTTCAAAAAGCATTATATTTAAAGTTGAAAGTTCTTTTTTTGCCAGCTTTAGATTCTCTGTTTTTTCCGGTGTTAAATTTTCAAATCTTTCTATATCAAACATTGAAACTTCTGAAATATCAGATAACATACGCCTTATAATATATTCCATTCCGTCACTTTGAGAAAAGAACATACAACTTTTATTTTGTTTAGATAGATTATACATTATACTAAGCATTAATGCGGTCTTTCCGATTGCAGGTCTGCCGCTAATTAAAATTAAACTTCCAAAATCAACATTGTTAAGCCATTTATCCAGTTCAACAAAACCTGTTTTTAATACATTTGGAGTTCCGTTAATTATGCGTTCATAGGTTTTTTCTAATATTTTTTTATTAATCATAACATTTACTTTTTTAATTTTAACTTTCTGGCAAGCTGTGCCGCCATTCTTTCAGTTATATGCAATCTTTCAGCAGTATTTTTAACAGAAAAATGTTCTTCTCCAAATACACGTTTAAAGTCAGATATACTTACTGCTGTTCCTTCACATCTGCATTCACCTGGTATTTTATCTTTTATTTCATAACCCATTGAAGAAATAAATGTTTTAAATTTCCCAAAATCAGTGCATATACCGTTTCTATCAAGCCATTCTTTTGACTCGGATTTATAAAAATCAGACATATATTTAACTATCATTTCTTTATTTCCTGAAAATACAAGTTTATTTGCTCTTATTAAATATTTCATTTTAATTTCCTCTTTTTTTAAATTAACTTGCTTTGTAATTATATACGGGGGTTAGATGGTCGATTATATCAGCTGTCGGAGTTATCAGTTCTTTTATTTCATCTCCGTTTTTATATGCCATAGGGCTTTCATCTATTGTTCCAGTTGTAATACAAATACTATGAATACCTTTCATACTTTCTTTATATTCCTTCATTGTTAATACTTCTTTAGCTTTTGTCCTGGAAAATAACCTTCCTGCACCATGTGGTGCTGAATTATTCCAATCTTCACTTCCTTTACCCGTTACAATAAAACTTCCGTAAGCCATATTAATCGGAATTAGTGATTTCTCGTCTTTTTTAGCTGATATTGCCCCTTTCCTTATTATGTTATCTTCTCCTATATAGTTATGTATTGTTTCAAAAGATTCAATTTCGCTCCAGTCCATATTGTCCAAGATTTCTTTTGCCATAATAAGTCTGCTATAATGACTATAATCTCTGCATACTTTTGCACATTTAAGATAATCATATGAATCATTATCTTTTAAATATGAAAGTTGTTTTAGTTCACCTTGCATATATAAATTGGTTTCAATAGCTTTTTGTTGAAAATAAACAGCCATTTTATTTCCGAAATCTCTGCTTCCGCTATGGATAATTAAATAAGTGCCTGTTTGACCTTTTTCTATTGAAATAAAATGATTACCGCTACCTAGTGAGCCGATTTTTAACAGGTCATCATTAGCACCTCGTTTTAAATAATCTTTATTATATCGGATTACTTCTTCTTTTAATTCTTCAGGAACTAAATTCGATATGGTTTTTCTTCCCCTTAAACCTGTCGGAATAAATTCTCTTATTACTTTATCTAATTTCAGATAATCTCTTATAGTTTTGCATTCTTTGAGTTTAATGGTAAGCATTCCGCAAGATTGGTCAACTCCTATAATATTGGGTATGATTTCATCATTTTTAGGCAGAGTTGAAGTAAACCCGATTGTACAGCCTTTTCCCGTATGACCGTCAGGCATTATTCTAACCTTGCAATCTTTAAAAATAGGATGATTACAAATATCTTCCACTTGTTTTATTGCACTATCTTCAATATTATCAGTGAATATTTTAGCCGATGTATATTTTCCTTGTATTTCTTTCATATTATTACCTTTTTTTATTATTATAATTATTTACTTCGTCAATTTCGGACGTGCTATTATTAAAAACATTATAAAATACAATATTTAATTCAGTGACTAATTTTTTGCTTGTTTCTTGTAAATAATTCCAGCAGAGGCATATTGTGACACATGGTAAAATGAATTTGAATTTTATGGTAATTTTTTTTATGAAAAAACGTTATATAAGTATGACAATAAATTTGAATAAAATTCAAACAAAAATAAATGTTCCTATAAAAATTGCAATTACAAATAATCAGAAAAACAGCCATTCTTTAAATTGTCCGAGAAAATTTTGTGAAGAGCAGGCAGAAGATTGTGCCTCCGGATTAAATTATAAACAAACAGATGTCGTAGAAATTTTAGATTCTAAAAATATTGTTGATGTATTTCATTCATTAATGAAACCTGTAGGCAATTATGAAAAAATTATTTCACCAAAATTTAACGGATGTCATGGGGTGGGAATATATTCTGATAATAAGATATTTTTTGCTCATTTCCCGCCTTTTATGAAGAATAGAATGAAAGCTGCTATTACATCTGCTCTTAAAAATTTTGATGCAAATAAAGATGCACAAGTTGTTTTTATTTCGCCTGTCTTAAAAAATGGAAGTATAGATAGTGTATTCAAGGAATATAAGGATTTAATATTAACAAAATTTCAAAATAATCCGAATATAGAATATCTTAAATATCCATATAGATCGAATGGAGCAACTTATACTTATACAGGTATTATAGATAACGGAATTTTGAAAAATTTTATAAATAAAGTTGTTTAATATTTAATCTGGTGTCGCAACCAGTGCTTGTTGGAGGCTTGTTATTCGCTCGCTATCGCTGTAGCTCATTTCAGCTCTTTCCTTATTGTGAAATTTTCTCTGACAATATTTTGAAATCATATTAACTGACTATCATTTTAATTCTTTTAAAATTTATAATTTGATATTTGATTATTTAAGTCCGAAGAATTATTTTTACAAGAAAGATTAATTGAGAAACCGAACATATTAATTCCATCAGGTAAAGAACTATATAATAAATGACCTCCGTTAAGTTCTAAAAGTGAATTTGTAAGATAAAGTCCTAATCCTGTTGATAAACCATCTGTTTTCTGTGTGAATACTTTATCTTTATCAAAAATACAATTTAAAGTTTCTTCATTTAAATAATTTCCTTCATTTTTAACTCTAAATATAAATTTACCGCATTCTATATCAGTTTCAATGTATATATTTGAGTTCTCACTGCTATGATTTATGGCATTCATTATTAAATTAGAAATTATTCTTTTTATATGCATTCTGTCAGCTTTTATATAAATTCTTTAAGCTCTATAGTTGAATTTAAATCTATGTTGTTTAGAATTGAGAATAAGTTTATTCTCTTTAAAAATATCTTTAATTAAATCATTGATGTTAAATGAAGTAATATTAATAGCAATTCTTTTATTATCAAATTTATATAACCAAAGCATATTTATAAGCATATCCAGCATATTATTACAAGAATTGAGAATATCGTTAAGAAAACTTCTTTGAGTTTCATTTATTTCACCGTAATTTCCTTTTAATAATAATTCAATTGCTCTTATTTGTGCAATTGCCGGGGTTTTTAAATCATGAGTTAATGTAGCAATAATATTTTTATTGTTTTCTTCCAAATTATTATTTTCACAATTTTTGATGAAAACAGCTATTTCCTTTTTTCGTTCTGATACTGCAGTTTTATAAATAGTATAAGTGTTTTTAACTTTTTTATTTACATTATAAATTTCTTTGTTAGTAATAATGTTGCCGCCATAATTTAAGATTTTGTAATCTTCTTTTGTTATTTCTTCAATATTTAATGAAGAGTAAAATTTCTCACTTAATTTAGAGTAGTCATTTTTATTTTCTATTTTTAATAATTCAAAAAATGCTTTGTTTGCAAAAATTATTATATTATGAGCATTTTTTAAAAATGCCGGTATCGGTAAATTATCAATTAGTTTAAAAACTTCATCATTTTTATTTTTTAATTTAAAAAGATGTCTAATCATTATTAAATAATTTCTCCTGCTATATAAAATAATATAATTTAAAGAATATCGCTATAAGTCAAATGGCTAATTGCTTTTTGAAATTTTTGTTTTTAAAAATATTAAATTAATTAAAAATTTTTGTTAATTTGATTTATTTTTTTATATTTATGTAATACTATAAATGTCAGAATAGAATTTACTAAAAAAGGAAATTATATGTCTGGAGTTTCGTTTGGAAGAGTTATCGCTCTTTCTGCAAAACCGTCAAAAATAGAAAAACTTAACACTAAATTGCAGAGATATGTCAGCCCGAATGAATTAATGATAAAAGATGTTACGGATATTTATCGCTGTTCTCCTACTAGAGGTTTATTGTCCCAGGCTGCAAGAAGAGGAAATTCAATTAGTATATATATAACAGGGTCTGATGTATCAAAAGTTCAAAAAAAAGAAAAAGGCTGGAATGATATTAAGTTAATTTTACCTCGTATAGAATCTTTTTATGAGGCAAATAAAATGAAATTAAATGACGTTTTAAATAAAATATTCTAAATAACAGGTCTAATTCAGAGAAGATCTTGTGATATAAATATAAAAAAGAAGATAAAGAAAATTAATCTCATATTAATGTGAATTTCAATATAAAAATCAGACTAAATAATTAATTATAGGAGCTTTTATGATAAAAAATATATTAAAAGAATTTAAAGATTTCGCAGTTAAAGGTAATGTAATAGATATGGCAGTGGGTATTATTATAGGTGGGGCGTTTTCTCCTATAGTTAATTCTCTTGTAAAAGATATAATAATGCCTCCAATAGGTTTCATTATGGGAAATGTTGATTTTTCAAATTTATATCTTCCCGTTACCCCAGGAGCACAAAAATATGATACTCTGCAAGCTGCTCAAGAAGCAGGGGTAGTTACTGTTAATTACGGTCTTTTTATTAATACTTTAATAAGTTTTTTAATTGTTTCTTTTTCAGTATTCCTTCTCGTAAAATTTATAAATAAATTGAAAGCTGAAAAGAAAGAAGAAATTAAAGAAAATGTTGAAGTTACTACAAAAGAATGCCCTTATTGTTGTTCCGTAATAAATATAAAAGCAACAAAATGTCCGCATTGTGCTTCGTCTTTACAATAATTTATGATAAAATTAATTGATTGTACGCTTAGAGATGGCGGTTATATTAATAATTTTGAGTTCGGTCAAAATTCTATAATCGGAATTATTAATAATTTAATTAATTCAAAAGTTGATATAATTGAAGCAGGTTTTCTGAGAAATGATGAATTTCAAAACAGTAAAACCGTATATAGTTTGGTGTCTGAATTCAAAGAATTTTATAAAGATTGTGAATCAGAATTTGCTTTAATGTTGCAACAAGATCAATATAATGTAAACCGATTAGAACCTTGTGATGGTACAGTAAAACATATAAGATGTGCATTTCATCACTATGACATTAAAGAGGGATTAAAACTCTGCATAAATGTTAAAAATAAAGGATATAAATGCCATGTTAATCCGATTAATTTATTGTGTTATTCAAAAAAAGAACTAATGTATCTTATTGAAGCAGTGAATGATATTAATCCTGATACATTTACTATAGTCGATACTCTTGGTTGTATGCAGGAAAAAGATTTAACTGAAATTTTAAATATAGTTTCTTCAAATCTGCGGCAAAAAATTTCTATTGGTCTTCATTTGCATGAACATTTAAGTCTGTCATATTCTCTGGCACAAACTTTTTTAAATTTAATTTCTAATAGCAGAAATATATCCGTAGATGCTTCATTAAACGGAATGGGAAGAATCCCCGGAAATTTATGTATTGAATTAATTATGTACTATCTGAATAAAAATTATAAAAAGAATTATGATTTAACGTATGTTTATGATGCTATTGATGATTATATTATGCCAATAAAAAAATATAATAACTGGGGATATTCATTGCCTTACGCTTTATCAGCAGAATATAAAATTCATAGAACATATGTCGAATTTTTATTATCAAAAAATATGTTAAAAACAAGAGATATTCAAAAAATTTTATCATTAATCGAATTAAAAGAAAGATCGGTGTATAATAAAGAGTATATAAATAATTTGTATAACAAATATATATCAGAAAAATATTTGAATCAATTAATTTGAACAAAATAAAAGAGTTTCATTATACCTTTAATATGGTAGTCAGAATTAAATAACGGGAGAATTTATGAAAGTAAAAAAATTAAGTGTATTTATATTAATAATAGTATTTTTAACATTGTGTTTTATGACAACGGGTTTTACGTTTTTTAAAAAGAATAGAAATACAGAATCTGAAAAGCTTTTAAATACAACGGATTATTCAAGAACAAATGATAAAGTTTGGTGTGTGACATTTCAATTAGTTTGGAATGACTTTATGGATAAATTTATGGATTCAAAACCTGTTATATTTGAGGGCGGAAATTCTTTATTTGTAGATGAGTTGAACAAAAGATTATATGATCGAAATATTTTATCAAATGATTCATATTATATAACGCAAGGTGAAATATCTTTAAAATTAAAAAAACAGATAGAAAAAGATATATACAGAAAATTCAAAGAAAAAAGTGATATTTTAAATTTGATAGATTGGAATGCGGAAAATTCATATTTATTTTATGCATTATTAAAAAAAGATTTTGAATTTTTAACTCCGTTTAAAATATTGGCAAATACTCCATTTAATAACTCAAGTGCAAATGTTAAATATTTTGGAATTGATAAAAATGAGGATACATTATTAAGAAAACAAATTGATGTATTATTTTATGAATCTCCTGATGAATATGCCGTAAAATTACAAACAAAAGAAAATGAAGATGTTATTCTATATAGAACGAATAAGAATGATACATTTTTAAGTTTATATGAATATGTTGTTAGTAATTCAAATATAGAAAAAATGGGTTCAAATGATACTATAAAAATACCTGAAATAAGTATAAATGAATTAATTAATTATAATGAATTATGTAATAAAAGAATAAAGGGAACTAATAAAAAAATAACGGCAGCAATGCAAACAATAAAATTTAATATGAATAATAAAGGCGGATCTTTAAAAAGTGAAGCTGCTTTAGGTATGATGAGAATGTCAATGCCAAGTTATAAAGAGCATATACGAAATTATAATTTTGATAAAAAATTCATATTATTTCTAAAAGAAAAAGAAAAAAATAAACCTTATTTCGCAGTAAAAATAGATGATATATCTTATCTCGTAAAGGAATAAAATGAAAAAAATCATAATAATTCTTTTATTATGTATTATAAATATACATTCAACCGTATTCGCAAATGTATACAGTTCAAGTGTACCTGTTGAAGGTATGTCTATAGCGAGTGATGAATTACAGTTGAAGTTATTAAAAGATATTTATCAAATAACATTGAAATTAAATCCGTTATGTAGTAATCAAAAAGTAGTAAATACACAAATAATACATTTTCCTTACGATGTAAAAAAGAAAAACAATAAATATGTTGAAGGGTATTGGAAAGAACTTTGGAGTATAGACTATTGCGGTCAAAAAGTACAAATACCTGTAACTTTTATTATTACTAAAAAAGAAACTTTATATAAGATTGATAAATTTTAATATTAGAATGATTATATACCGTTGTGGAATAAATAATATTTATTATTTTATAAACTTAAAGTAACCGGATAAATTTTCACCGATTCACGGGAAATGTGAGTGAAAAGTTTTGACTCTCATATTGAAAAGATTACAAAACAAGCAAACAAAAAATGAGCTATAGATGTTTGTATGTGTAACGAAGCGGAGTCTTAAACAACTTTAGTGTTGCAATACCGGATTATATTGAAAAATTAAATTATAAAAGGAGTAAATAAATATGCCTGAATTTTCACAACCGTTTAACGGAAATAAATTTCCAAGGATATTAGAAAAAAATGAATTGATACGAGCAATAAGATATAGTATTGCCGCAGAATTTGAAGCAATACAATTGTACGAAGAACTTAGAGATTCAATAGATAATGAGCAGGCAAAAAAAATGCTGACGGAAGTTGCAGGAGATGAAAAAGAACATGTCGGAAATTTTTTGTATCTTTTAAAATTGTTGGAGCCTGAAGAAGAAAAATATTATATGGATGGTTTTGAAGAAGCAAAAAAAGTAATAAATGAGTAAAATTAAAGAGTGCATAAAAATGCACTCTTTAATTTAGTCAAGTTTACCGACTTGATTTCTTCCGTTTTCTTTAGCTTTATAAAGACATTTATCAGCATATTCAATTAATTCAGTAGGTGTTTTTCCATTTTCAGGGAATGTGGAAACACCAAGACTAATAGTAATATTAACTTCCAAATCAGGATTTAATTCATATTTCTTAGAAGCAATATTTTTACAAATATCTTCAGCAATTTTAACAGCATTAGGTTTATCAGTTTTATTAAGAATTATTGTCATTTCTTCACCGCCATATCTGCAGACAAAATCTTGAGTTCTTACCGATTTTTTAAGTGTTTTTGCAACATGTCGTAAAACTGCATCACCGGCTTGATGTCCGTATTTATCATTAAATTTTTTAAAGAAATCAATATCTATTAATATAAGAGAGAAATTGTCTTTAGTTTTTTCATTATTGGCTATATGAAGTTTCATTTGTTCTTGAAAATATCTGTGATTATAGAGTTCTGTCAGCCCGTCTGTTGTAGCCAGTTTATAGGTATACTCAAAATCTCTTGATTTAATAAGGTATTTTATTATGAAAGAACAGATAAAAACAAATAAAGCAAGGGAAAGTGGAATAACAATCCAAACCCAAATATTATATTTTGCCATAATATAAGTTGCATAATAAAGATATAAAAATATTAAAGAAAGGAATAATATAGTAGAAATAACAACAGAACGTATTCTAAAAACAGTAAAACCTGCAGCTACGGCAAGAGTAATTGAGATAATAAGATTGTAAGGGAAATCGGCTTTATGAATTAAATTATTATCAAGTATGTTATTTAAAAGAGTTGCATGAATTTCTACTCCCGGTAGATATTTACTTGTTGGAACGGTTTTTATATCAGAAAGTGAAAAAATATTAGTTCCTATATAAACTATTTTATCTTTAAAGAAATCTTGAGGGATAAGTTCTTTTTTTCCTAAGGCTTTAGCCTCAATCGATTTTAAAACTTCCCAAAAAGAGACATAAGTAAATGTTTTATTGTCATTAAGTCCGCTTTCACCATACCAATTTAAGATGGTTTGAGCATCTTGAGTCAGAGGAATTTTTCTTGAGCCTAATAATAAATTATTCTTAGAGTCAATTTTTAATTCATGAATATTTTGATGTTCGTATTTATTCAAATAATCAATAGCAAGTTTAACAGTCATATACAGATAAAAATTGTCTTCAATTTCAGAAAAATTATTTTTATCAAATTTAGGGTAATTAACAATAATGGGGATTGTTCTAATAAATCCGTCATCTGATTTAGGAGTATTTATATGACCGATTTTATCGGTAGCATTGATAATTTCATTCATAATTATTCTGCAATTTTGGAATTTAAGCGGAGTTAGTTTATTTTTATCAAAACTAATATTTGATTTTAATTTGTCATCAATATGAGGTGGTATTCGGAGATTAGAAGAGTAATCGTCAAAGTTGATAGCGGTATATACATTATCATATTTTTTGAATGCTTCAATTAATTTATTATCACTTTGAGGAATTCTGTTAAGAGATTTAATAAATAAGAGATCGAAAGCAATATATTTAGGATGTTGTGCTTGAACATAATCTACGATTTTTGCATAAACACTTCTTGGGATGGGCCAATCACCGTAAGTTTCAATAAGATATTCATAAGACGGATCATCAACGGTGATAATAATAATGTCTTTATTAACTTTTTTATCTTTTGCAATGATATTTTGCCGAATATCAAAAGTTTTATTTTCGAGTGCAGTAAAAATATTTTTAGTTTCTTCTTTCGGTAAGACAATAATTGTAGCTACAAGAAAGAAAAAAAGTAAGAACGAATAGAAGAAGTCAAACCTGTGTCGATATATAAAGCTAAAAAAATTATTCATGAATTTCTCCGGTAATTAAAAGATTTAATTTGGTAATGAAACTAATACTTACTGTATTAATAAAACTAATCGTAAATGAAAATTTACCCACCTTTTCAATATACACCAATTATAAAATTTACTCATGTTACTTATGGCAAAATTTTCTTGGATAATATATTAATTATTATCAATATTTAAATTTTTTTCAATTTCTTCAATATTTTTAAAGAAAAATTCTGACAATTCTTTTATTTCGTCAGGATTGATTAAAAATTTTAATAAACAACATTCATTCATATTCATAAATATAATTCTATCATTTATTTAAATTGAGACATCAGCTTAAAAGATGAGGAAATAAAGAAATATTCAAATTGTAAAAAATAAAATAATAGCCTGAATAAATTAATAAAAAAGGTAATGAATATAGAGGTCATAACATATCATAATTCAAAGATAGAAATGCCATAGAAAGAAATAATAAATATAGAAAATAGATAAGGAAATGTTTGCCTGTAACATTTCTTTTATGAACAAGGAGGAAAAATGAAATTAAACAAAATGACACTTGCCGCCGTAGTAACAATCGGTGTATTAGCAGGTACGAATGCAGGTTTTTCACAAGAAACAGCAACTGAGACGTCAAATGAACTATTAGCCGCTTGCCCTTTGTCTGGATGCCATTCTCCTGTGACACCACAAACAGCAACATGTCCTAATTGTCATAATGAAATAGATAGTTGTGCTTGTCAAGAAAAAACAACATGTAATCCGTGTGAAGAAAAAAAGAGAAGTTGTGACAGTTGTAACAAGATATCGGAAGATTGCAATCCTTGCCCACCGATAGCTCAATGTCCAACGCCTTCAGAGCCAACATGTGCAGTTTGTCCTCAACCATCCGATGCGAAGAAATTTCAACAACAAGTATATGCATACCCGAATGCAATATATGGTAATAACCAGGTAGTAGGAGAAAGAAATAATGGATTATATTTAGGTGATGGTTCATTACCCGGTTTTTCCGGAGTACCTGTTGCTTCAGATAATTATGCTTCAAAATCTTGTGGCTGCGGATGTGAAGACGGAAATATGACCGGAGCAGCAGCCCCAATTCCATGTTTAGATAATGCACCATATATGCAAGGTATTCCTGTTGATAGAAATAGCAGAAATATAGACGGAATGGGCTGTCCTGTTCAAATTCATACGAATACCAGCATGGAAGCTATGAGAAAGACTATTGAGCCTTTTGAATATTCTTCATCTGCAACAGGTGGAGCTGCACCGATAGTTAGTGCTTTTGAAGATGTACCGGATGGATTCTGGGCAAGTTGCGATATAAATAATTTAACCGCAAATAATATTATTGCCGGATATCCTGATAGAACATTTAAACCCAATCTACCGATTTCAAGAGCTGAAATGGCTACTTTAGTAGTAAAAGGGTTTAATTTAGATGATAATTATACTCAAACAAGCTCAATATTTAATGATGTTCCTCAATCTCATTGGGCAAATAAAACAATTGCAAAAGCAGTTGAAAATGGTTTAATGGCAGGATATCCAAATAATACTTTCAAACCTAATCAACCGATAACAAGAGCTGAAGCATTTTCTATAATGGCAAAAGGTATAAATTGTCCAATGGATGAATGTAAAGCAAATGAAGTATTGAGTAATTATTGTGATGGAGATTCAGTTCCGAACTGGGCAAAAATTCCTGTTGCAAAAGTATTAGAAACAGGTGGTATGAATGATTTCCCACAAGCTAATACAATTTCTCCGAATAAAGATGCAAGCCGTGCTGAAATAGCTTCAATGCTTGAAACAGTAAGAGTAGCATTGGGTTATAGTAAAGATGATGCAGTTGCATCAGATTGCGGATGTGAAACAAAACAAGCATTTTATCAAAATGAAGAAATTGTTACTATTCCAACATTACAATTAATGTTTAATGATGAAATTAGTGCAAAATCCGCAAATGTAGGTGATAGATTTGCAGCAACTACAATTGATTCAGTTACGATCGGCGGTGTAGAATTCCCCGCAGGATCCAGAGTAGATGGTAAAGTTCTTGAAGTTGTAAGACCTACAAAAAATTGCCAAGGTGCTTTAAAATTATCATTTAATACAATTAAATTTAAAAAATGTAAAGCACAATTACCTAATCAAATACTTACCGCTCAGGTTAATAGAGTTAAAAAACCAAATGCTGTAGCTCGTTTAGTTGAATTCCCATTTACTTGGGTAGGCGGTTTACTTGGTGATGTAGGTAGAACAGTAGGTGGTGCTATAGTTAGTGCAAGTAATGCTGTTGAACAAACTGTTAGCGGAGTCGGTGTAGGTACCGGAGAAATATTCCAGGGACAATTTAAAGCAGCAGGAAGAAGCTACGTAGATGTAGGTAAAGCTATTGTAAAAGCTCCTATAGATGTTACAAGAACTGCTTTATCAGGTACTATGGGATTATTCCAATATACCGGTGATGAAATTACTTACTTAATTGATCCTAACGGAATGAGAGTTTCTTCTGTAAATCCAAAAGAAAAAGTTACTATTGCTTTTGGCTGCCATGAACAATAACTCATATCCTTTTTTAAGTAACAAAGGCCTTTGAGAAATCAAAGGCTTTTGTATTTAATTAAAAAATATGCTAAAATATCAATCAAAAAGGAGTAAAATATGGCAGATAATAAAGAAACTATAATTTGTCCGGCTTGTGGAGAAGAAATGGAAAAAATATATTTTCCTGATCAAAAAATTAACTTGGATATTTGTTTAAAAGGTTGCGGCGGTATTTTTTTTGATAACAGGGAATTAGAAAAATTCGATGAAAAACATGAGGATATTTCTATCTTATCTGATTTATTTGAAAATAAAGAATTTAAAAAAGTAGATTCTTCGATTCAAAGAGAATGTCCGGTTTGCGGTATGAAAATGGTTAAAAATTATGCCAGCACTAAACATGAAGTGGAAGTTGATGAATGCTACAGTTGTGGCGGCAAATTCTTAGATTATGGAGAATTAGAAAAAATCCGCAGTCAATATAATACAGAAGAAGAAAAAGCTTCTGATGTAATAAAGGAGTTATATAGTGCAACAGGTAGTTATCTTCCTGAATTTGAAGAAAAATATAATCAGCAAATGAAAAGACCAAGTATTCTAACAAAAATGATTAGATTAAAACGGAAGTAATTTAATCTAGTGTCGCCGCTTTCCGCTTGCTCATCTGAGCCGTAAAGTTGCTCACCTTTTAAAAACGCCACTCCAAAATTTATATAAGTGTAATTACGACAGTTTATTAAAAAATTTTATTTCTTTATTTTAAAACATTAGCAAAAAATAAAATTATAAGGTTTAATGCAAATAAAGGAGTAAAAATGAAAATTAATAACTGTATGGAATATGTTCCATCTATGCGAGGAAAACACTCAGATAAAACAAATGCCGTAAAAGTCGAACATGATTTAAAACGATATTTAGATAGTTTTGCAATAAATAAAGCAGCAAAGATTCCGCCATTAAATTTAATGCGGGGAATTAATCCAAATAATAATGATGTATTTGATACTTTTGTAAAAATAGATGACGTTACCAGAAAAATTGATTTTACAAAATCTGCTGAAGCGTGGAATGATTGTTTACTTGAAGAAATTGAAGAATTTAATGTTGCAAGAAAAGAATATGAGTTAGATTCTACAAAGCAAAATTATGATCACATGGAAGAAGAAATGGGCGATATCTTTTATACTGCTGCAAGTATTGCAAAAAATTCAGAAATTAATCCCAAAGAAGCATTTAAAGCTACAAATAGAAAGTTCTTTAACAGAATTAATTTAATGGAAAGAATATGTGCTTCCGCTGATAAAAGAACGCCTTCAACATTAAAAGAATGTGAAGATTATCAAAAAAGAGCATTATGGAATGCTGCAAAAAGAAAATTATATGATGCTCAAGCAAAACAATATCAGATACTCTCTGAAGAAGCATAGATTATTGTTTCAAAAATTTTTTTAATGCGAAATTAATTTAACAAAAAGAACCTGTAATTTAAAAGGTTCTTTTTTGTTATAAAAATGTTATGAGAAATCAATGGACTATTTTTATATTTTATATGTCAATTTTGTCCATTAATTCATCAGATATATCAAAATTAGAGTATACATTTTGAATATCATCATGTTCTTCTAATTTTTCCATTAATCTGAGAATATTAGTAGCTGTTTTTTCATCAGTAACTTCAACAAGATTTTCAGCTATTCTTGTAAGTTCGGCAGTTTTACCTTTAAATCCTTTACTTTCAAGCGTTTCTACGCAAGATTGAAAATCTTCCGGTAATGTAATAACTTTGTAAATTTCATCTTCATCTATAACATCTTGTGCATTGGCTTCAATGGCGGCTTCAAATAATTGATCAAAATTTGTAGTTTCTTTATCAAATTCAATAGCCCCGACTTGTTTAAACATCCAACCAACACAGCCTGTTTCACCTAAGTTACCACCGAATTTAGAAAAGAAACTTCTTATATCACCGGCAGTCCTGTTTCTATTATCAGTCATTGCTTCAATAAAGATTGCAGTACCTCCTGCTCCATATCCTTCATATGTTAATTCTTCCATGTTATCAGCACCTGAAGATCCGGCACCTTTTTCTATTGCACGTTTTATGTTATCATTTGGTAAACCTGCAGCTTTTGCTCTGTCAATAGCCGTTCTTAATCTGAAATTTCCTGAAGGATCAGCACCGCCAAGTTTTGCTGCTACTATCAATTCTCTTGAAAACTTTTGAAATGTAACGCCTCTGGCTGCATCTATCGCTGCTTTTTTATGTTTGATTGTTGACCACTTTGAGTGTCCTGACATATATAATTCCTTTCATTGTATATATTGTTTATTTTTTCTTTTATTGTAATATAAAAGTATGGAAAATGAAATAAATAATGAACTTCAGCAAGCACTTGATTTTTTTAAGGCTCAAAAGTATGAAGAAGCTATTGAGGCTTTTAAAAAAGTTCTTGTTATTGACAATAATAACCCTAATATTCTAAATAATATAGGTCTATGTTATTATAAATTGGCTTATATTAATTTGTCTGATGTCTATTATAAAAATAAAAATATAATTGATGCTATTAATCTTCTTGAAAATGGTGTTACTTTAATGCCTAAAGAAATAGCTCTCAAACACTATTTATCAAGATTTTATCTTGAAGATTGCAGATATGATTTGGCTATGGATCAATTATTTGAAATTTTGGATATTGATCCTGATAATCTTGATGCTTATTGGGATCTTGGTAACATTCAATATGAATTGGGTGATTATGACAGTGCTGTAGATAATTATGAAAATGTTGTTGAAAAAATTCAAGATAATTCAATTTTGTATTATCAGCTGGCATTGGCTTATGAAGCAAATGATAATATAGACAAGGCAATTTCTAATCATTTAAAGGCAATTTCTGTTAATGAAAATTTTCATCCATCATATAAAAAACTCGGTATTTTATTTATGGCACGAAATGACAATGAAAGTGCTATTGAATATTTTCAGGATTACTTAAATTTTGATCTTCCTAAAGATGAAAAAGATAATATAGAAAAGATTATTAATCGAATAAGTAAATAGCTTTATTCTTTTGACTGATAAATTCTCTTTATAATCACATAATAATATTTTTGTTTAAATGAGGTGATTATATGAAAGAAGTTGTTATATATACAGTTGATTACTGCCCTTTTTGTAAAAAGGCGGAAATGTTATTAAATAGTAAAAATATAGACTATAAAAAAATAGATATTACAAAAAATGAAGATGAATATAGAAAAAAATTAGGTGAATATTATGATATTCAAGGAAAAGTAACCGTACCGCAGATAATAATCGGAGGAAAAAGAATCGGGGGCTTTGATGTCCTTGATAAATTGAATAATGCCGGTGAGTTAGATAAATTATTAGAAGATTAGGTTTTATTATGAATAAGTTTTTTAGTTATTATTCTGCATTGTGTACCGGTATAAATACATCAAGTGTATTTACCTTTGATCCTCTCGTAATTTCAATAAAAAAAATGCTGGTAGAAGAATTAAAACAGATTGTATTTTATATTGAAAAATTAACAAATTTAAATTTTGACATGTCTTTATATAGAGATAAAGTTATTGAATTTATTTCTCTATTAATTGTTAATTTAGATTTTAACAAAGAAAGTTTTTTTGTAATTATACAGGATTTAAATGATAATAAATTGAAATTAGAAGAAATCTATAAAAAATATTGCAGTGATAATTCATTAACTCCGGAGTTATTTGCTCAAAAATCTTATGTCTTGAAAACTAAAGATGATATTTTAAAAATTTTAAATGAATATGAACGACAAAATGATTATGAGGTTATTGACTATTCTTTAAATAAAAAAAATTTATCTGATATAATTATAAGTTTGGTTTTGAATGCTTGTAATTGTTTAATAGAACTTAAAAATTTTGGTATAGATTATATTGAAGCTAAAAAAGAAGTTTTAAAGTTATTAAATAGTTCAAATTTCCCTCAACTTTCGGATGAAGAATGGAAAGAAAAAATAAAAGAATTTTCACATTGTAATTATAAAATTACACGTGAATTATATAAAAAAATTATTGAAAAATATGGCCCAATAAGGAATTCAATTGTTTCAACATCTAAATATAAAGGAAAAGCAATACTTGTTTCAGGCAATAGTCTTAGAGATTTATATTATATTTTAAAAGCTGTAGAAAATACTGATATAAATATTTATACTCATCATGAAATGATAAGTGCATTTCAATATGAAAAATTAAAACAATTTAAAAATTTAAAAGGTCATTATCAACGCTCAATTAATAACTTCCCATTGGATTTTGCATATTTCCCTGGGCCAATTTATATGTCAGGTAATTCAATTCCAAAAATAGATGTTATTCGAGGACAAATATATACATCAGCTAAATACCCGGCATTTGGAATCTCAAAAATCGAAAACAATAATTTTAAACCATTAATAGATTATGCTATAAAATCAAATGGTTTTGAAAATGATGAGTCATCAATGGATATTTCTGTTGGCTGTTGTGTAGATGAAATTAATTATAATATTGATAAAATCTTAAAAAAAATAAATAATAAAGAAATTAAAAAAATTGTAATTATTGGAAGTATGTATATATTTTCAAACACAAAAGAATATATTAATGATTTTATAAAAAATATCTCAAATGATACATTTATCATATCATTTTCAAATAAAACAAATAATGAAAATCTTTGGAATGTTAATTCGTTTTACGATTTTATTATTTTATATGAAATAATAGAAAAATTAAAAGATATAAAAGAAGATATTATTGAAATGATTAGTATAATTATCCTCGATTGTAATAATAGGACGGTTTCTCATATTTTTAATCTTATATATTTGGGAATAAAGGATATTTTTATCGGTTATTGTTGCCCTAATATAATAAATCCTTTATTATTCCAGGGATTAAAAGATTTATTCGGAATAAATCATATATCAAATGCCGGGGATGACATAAAAAAGATATAAAAAGAGGAAGTATTAACTTCCTCTTTTATTGTTTAAATTTTTTATAAATTAGCACGGCATTATGTCCGCCAAATCCAAAAGAATTTGTTAGAGCAATATCTACAGATTTTGATTCAGCTTTATTTGGTACAAAATTTAAATTAGCAACTTCCTCATCAATATTATCTAAGTTAATTGTAGGAGGAATCATACTGTTTCTGATAGTATTAATGCAAATAATTGATTCAACAGCTCCTGAAGCACCAAGCATATGTCCTGTTTCTGATTTTGTTGAACTTACTCTTAAATTGGAATTTTTAGTTTTATCGCCAAAAACTTTTGCTATTGCTAAAGTTTCTGCTATATCTCCTAAGTGAGTACTTGTACCATGGGTATTTATATATTGCACATCTTCAGGCTTTATTCCTGCATCATTTAAAGCGAATTCCATAGCTTTTGCAGCACTTGAACCATCAGGTAACGGAGCAACAACATCATAAGCATCACCGGTTTGACCATAACCGATTATTTCTGCATATATTTTTGCACCACGTTTTTTAGCGTGTTCCAGTTCTTCTAAAATTAATATACCGGCACCTTCAGCCATAACAAAACCATCTCTGTCTTTATCATAAGGGCGAGAGGCTTTAGTCGGTTCATCATTTCTTTTTGATAATGTTTTTGCTGCCGTAAAAGAGCCAAGACCAATAGTACATATAACAGCTTCACTACCACCTGCAATTATTGCATCAGCTTCTCCATATTGAATTGTTCTAAAAGCATCGCCAATACAATGTGCAGCAGTTGCACATGCCGTAACAATTGCTTTGTTTGGTCCTTTTGCACCAACTTCCATAGAAATTCTTCCTGCCGCCATGTCACATATAAGCATAGGAATAGTATATGGACTACATTTTGTAGGACCTTTGGTAACCATTGCCGTATAACTTTTTTCTATAGTATGAAATCCCCCCGCAGCAGAACCGACAATAACTCCAAACCTATAAGGATCAATACCTGATTCTTTTATTTTGGAATCTTCAATAGCTTCTCTTGCTGCTACTACGGCATATTGTAAAAATTTATCTAATCTTTTTGCTTCTTTTGGTTCAAAGTAATTAATAGGATTAAAAACTGATTCTTTTATTTCACCGCCTATTAATACAGTGTGTCCGCTCATATCTTCCATATTCTCTATTCTTGAAATAGCACTTTTTCCAGATACAACGCTATTCCATAATTTATCAGAGCCGACTCCGAAAGGAGATACTACCCCCATACCTGTTATTACTACACGTTTTTTCATCATTTTTCACCTATATATCTTATAAAGAATGAGGAGAACTTATTCCGCAAGAACCCCTCATAATTAAAAACATTTAATTATTATTTGAGCGATTATGTATTTGCTTCTATATAATTAACTGCATCTTGAACTGTTGCTATTTTTTCTGCTTCTTCATCCGGAATTTCACAACCAAATTCTTCTTCAAATGCCATAACTAACTCTACTGTATCTAAAGAATCAGCACCTAAATCTGCTGTAAAACTAGCTTCCGGAGTAACTGCGTTTTCATCTACGCTTAATTGTTCAACAACAACTTTTTTTACTCTTTCAAGAATGTCACTCATTTTTTCTACCTCATTTTAACTAATACTTATTTTTTATTATGAATTTATTATACTATTTACATATAATTTTGCAAATTTATAAATTAAATAACAAGCCCACCATCTACACCTATAATTTGTCCTGTTATATAAGGTGCATCTTCTGCTAAAAATTTTACGGTTTTTGCTATATCTTCCGGCTGACCTAATCTTTTTAACGGAATATGTTCTGCTATTTTTTCTGTATCTAAATTTTTTGTCATATCAGTTTGTATAAAACCAGGGGCTATTGCATTAATTCTTATATTTCTTGAACCTAATTCTTTTGCTAAAGATTTTGTAAATCCTATTAAACCTGCTTTTGCCGCAGCATAATTTGCTTGTCCCACATTACCCATTATTCCTACAATACTGCTCATATTTATGATACAGCCGTTTCTTTGTTTTATCATTGTTTTTATAATTGGGCTTGTCATATAAAATGCACTATTTAAATTTGTGTTTATTACAGATTCCCAATTCTCTGCATTCATTCTTAAAAATAGTCCATCTCTTGTAATTCCTGCATTATTTACAAGAACATTGATTTTTTCAAAATCTTTTATTATTTCATCTACTGCTTTTGTACAATCTTCTTTATTTGAAACATCAAATTTATATGATTTTGCTTTTATATTTAATGCTTTTAATTCTTCTATTGTTTTGTTTGCGGCTTCTTCATTACCTGCATAGCTTATTGCTATATTATAACCGGCTTTTGCAAGTTCTATAGCACAGGCTTTTCCTATTCCTCTTGAACCTCCTGTAATAAGTGCAACTTTATTTTCTGACATTAAACGAGCTCCTTTTCTTTATTATTTTCTATTGCATTTACAACGGTATTTAATGATTCTGTATCAAATATATTTAATGTTTGAATTTCTGAGCTAATTTTTTTATTTAAACCTGCTAAAACTTTTCCCGGGCCAATTTCTATAAAATCTATTGTACCTGTATCCATAATATTTTTTATTGTTTTCGTCCATAAAACTGATGAATATATTTGTTGCGGTAGTTTCTTTTTAAAATTTTCAGAATCTATTGTAGCTGTTGCATCAACATTTGTATAAACAGGAAATTTTGCATTCTTGAATGTAAATTCTCTTATATAATCAACAAATTCTTTTCCTGCCTGTTGCATTAACGGAGAATGAAATGCTCCTGATACTGCAAGGGGTAATACTCTTTTTGCACCTGCCGTTTTAAATTTATCAAGATTCAAATTAATTTCTTCTTGACCTCCCGTTATTACAACTTGTCCAGGTGAATTGAAATTTGCTACATATACATTATTTATTGTGTTTACTATATTAATTACGGATTCATCGGAAAGTCCAAGTACTGCAGCCATTGAACCTTTTGTTTTTTCGGCTGCTTCATTCATTAAGTTTGCTCTTTTTTGTATTAGTTTTAATACTGTTTTTAAATCTATAACTCCTGCTGTGTATAATGCAGCATATTCACCTAAGCTATGACCTGCACTACAGTTAATTTCTATATTTGTTTTTTCTTTTAATGCTTCAAATGCGGCTAATGATACTGTAAGAATACAAGGCTGAGAATTTATTGTTTTTTTTAATTCTTCTTCAGATCCGTTAAAACATAAATCTGAAATATTATATCCTAATACCTCATTGGCTGTTTTAAATACATTTCTTGCAGCTGATGAATTATCGTATAGATCTTTGCCCATTCCGGAATATTGTGAACCTTGACCCGGAAATATTAATGCATATTGTTTCATTAAGCAATTCCTTCTCTTAACCTTACTACTGTAGTACCAACCGTCATGCCTGCACCAAAACCGGTTAGTATTGCACTGCACGGTAATTTTATTTTTCCTGATTGTATAGCTTCTGTTAATGCTATTGGTATTGAAGCTGCTGATGTATTTGCATAATCTTTAATGTTTGAAATAACATTTTCAGATTTAAATTCAAGTCTTTTTTCCAGGGCTTCAATAATTCGCATATTTGCTTGATGTGGAACTAAATAATCTATTTCATTTAATTTTAAGCCTGATTTTTCAACACATTCTTCAATATATCCCGGAAGTTTTGTAACTACATACTTATAAACTTCTTTTCCGTCCATTTTTATAAACATTTTTTCTTCATCATTTGGAGTAACTAAAGGACAATTTTTACCTGAAAACGGCATTTTTATATAATCACCATATTGTCCTTCTGATTTTAGACTTACAGCAAGTATATCATCTTGATTATCATCGGAAACTGTAAGTAACATTGCTCCTGCCCCATCTCCAAATAATACACAAGTTGTTCTGTCTGTCCAATCAAGACATCTTGATACGGCATCCGTAGCTACTATAAGTACTGTTTTTGCTGTTTCTGATTTAATTAAAGCTCTTGCTATTCCCATTCCGTATATTAAACCTGAACAAGCTGCTGTAATATCAAAACAAGCGGCATTCATAGCACCTATTGCTGCTTGTATTTCGCATGCCGTTGATGGATATGCATGTGTTTCAACACTGGCAGCTGCTATTATATAATCAATTTTATCTGTATCTATTTTTGATTTCTCAATAGCTTTTTTTGCAGCTTTAATACCCATTTCAACTGCTGTTTCATTACCGGATAATACATGTCTTCTTTCTATTCCGGTTCTTGTTTTTATCCATTCATCGGATGTGTCAATAATTTTAGTCAAGTCATTATTTGTAATAACGGCTTCAGGTACCTGAAATCCGATCCCCGCAATTTTTATCGGAATACTCATTTCTATATCTCCCCGTAGTATGATGCTATGGTTTCATTTACTCCTGATTTAACGGCATTATAGGCAACTTTAACAGCATTTTTTATTGCATATGCACTTGATCTGCCATGACATATTACTGTAATCCCTTTTACCCCTAATAATAAAGCTCCGCCAAATTCTTCATAGTTTATTTTTGCGTACATCTTTTTTAATATTGGTCTTACTAAAACACCAATCATTTTTGAAAATACATCATGATAAAATTCTTGTTTAATCATATAAAAGAACATTTTTGCAACGCCTTCTATAGTTTTTAGTGTGACATTTCCAACAAAACCATCACATACTATTACATCACAATTACCTAAGAATATTTCTTTTCCTTCTGCATTTCCTATAAAATTTAATTTATTTTTATTTTCATCAAATAATTTGTAGGTATCTTTTGCTAATTCATCACCTTTTCCGGCTTCTTCACCTATATTTAACAATGCCACTCTCGGATTATTTATTCCAAGTACGGATTTTGCATAGGTTGAACCCATTAGCCCGAATTGATATAACATTTCCGGTGTACAATCTGTATTAGCTCCGGAATCTATTAAAATTAACGGTCCCTTCATTGTTGGTAATACGGTTGCTATTGCAGGTCTTTCAATGCCGGGAAGTCTTCCAAGCCCAAATAAACTTGCTCCCATTGCTGCACCTGTTGACCCTGCTGCAACAACTGCATTTGAACTGCCTGTTACTACTGCATTTACTGCAAGTACTATTGATGAGTTCCTTTTTTTTCTTATAGCTTGACCGGGAGCTTCGCCCATTTCTATTACTTCTGAAGCTGCTGTTTTCTTTATATCAAGATTTTTGGTATTAACTTTTATTCGTTTGGGTGGTAAAATTCCGCCTGCTACTGAACATAAGATACCTTCCTGATCAATTCTATCCAGTTCTCTTTCTATGTCATATAGCTTTCCAACCAGCTCTATGGGAATATTATATTCCATTGCAGCCCATACAGCCCCCTCTACTATTGCTTTAGGAGCATTATCTCCCCCCATTGCATCTATAGCTATCCTAGTCATACTACTCTATATCCCCATTTTTGTTTTATTATTCAGCTTTATTCTCCGGTTTTGAAGCTTTTTTACTTACTTGTTTACCTTTATATGTTCCGCATTCAGTACATACTGTATGTGTTAATATAGTTGCTCCGCAATTTGTACATATTGTTGTCTCGGGTACACTGCCTTTCCAATTTGCTCTTCTGTGTCCTTGTGCTGATTTGCCTGTTCTCTTCTTTGGTACTGCCATAATTAATTATCCTTTTCTATTTTTATTTTTTTAAATATTTCTAATCTCGGATCTGAATAATCTGTTTTAATATATTTATTTATATTTTCATCTCCATTACAATTTATATCACAAACAAGTTTATTTGGTATATGTAATATTATACTTTGGTAAACAAAATCTGTAATATCTATTTCATCTTCACCATTTAAATCTTGAGAAAAATTATCTGCTTTTATCTCAAATTCTTGATTATAACTGTCTTGTAGGCTATATCGATTATATATTTCTTCAACTGTAAATTTTAAATTTTTTGTAAATTCTTTTAAACATTTATCACATGTTAAATTAATTTCTGCTTCGATTTCCCCTGAAATTTTTATTATATCTGTGAGAATTTTTATTTCTAAACTCGCATTAACAGGAACTTTCGGATTAAATTCTTCTATTATTTCCGAAAAATTTATTGTTTTTGTTTTATTTTCTATTTTCTCTATTTCTGATATTTTTATCTTCATATTTTTTTATTTTAAATTGAAGATGTTTTTTGTCAAATAAATTGTCCGAGAGTTTCTTTTATTTTGAATTTTCTCGGACAATTTATCTTCCTATATTATATGAAAATGATCTTTGTATACTTTGCTGAAGCATTTGATCTACTGATTGTAATTCGGTATTTGCTGCTTGCATTTGTGCCTGAACTTTTTGAAGCCTGTTATCCATTTGTTTTTCTAATGCTTCTAATTCCGCTTTTCTTGCTTCAAGTTTCTTGACGGCAGGTGATTCTTTATTACCTATATCGCTTATTTCTGATGCAAATTGGCTTATTGTTTCCGCTAAATTCAATTTCTGACTTGTTATGTCACTAAGCTCAACATCAAGTTTGTGAATGAAATTTGTTAAATATAATTTTCTGTTAAACGATACTAAAAATCCCATTTCTATTACCTTGTTTGATTAAGTGATCTGCCTTTCAGGAATAAGTGTTCTGAATTTTGGGCCAGAATTAATTCTGTCTTTTTTAGTTTATATTTTTCATAATTAATTCTGTTTTCAATGTTTTTAAGTTTATCTTTTATTGTTATCAGTTCTTGTACTGTTAGAATTAGATCACTGATAAATTTTTTTACAGGATTTTTTCTTTTTAGAAATGATCTTGTAAAATTCAAAAAACTTATTACCTTACTGATTTCATGTTGTAGCGTTGTCGCAGCTGTAGGTTTTGCCAATTTTTTCTCCTTTGCTATGACAAGACTACATATTTATAAAAACATTTTATTCCTAAAAATTGCCATGTTTTTTTTTGTAGTCTTTTCTCTCTTTTTTTATTCTATTTTATATATATATCGGTTTTCTCCTATTTTTTCTTTAATTTTTTTTCTATTTTTCTAAAAAAAAATTTACATTTTTTTACAAAAATGTAAATTAACTTAATAATTTCTCTCGCTCTTTTTAAATGTAAAAATTAATTACATCATTTATTAAATTTATTATTCTTGTTGTGATTTCTTCTATATATTCTGCTGATGATAACCCATTTATAATTATATCTGCATTTTTCATTGTCGGTCTTATGTATATTTGTGCTGTTGTATTTACATCATTAAATTGATGTTCAGCTGCTGCTCCTGTTTTCCCTCTTAATATTGCTCTTGTAAACCATCTCTCTTTTATTTTATCAAATGGTGTATATACGTATACCTTTATATCAAATAAATCAACTAATTCATCCCCTAATACATACAAACCTTCCGCAAGTATCGCTTTTGTCGGATTCTTGTAGGCTCTGTTCGGAATACTTTCACAAGTTACAAAATCATACTCAGGTGCATTTACTCCGCATCCGTTTTTTAAGCTGATTAAATGTGCTCTCATTAATTCAAGGTTTATTGCATCCGGTTTATCAAAGCTGAATCCCGTTTTGTATAATTCTTCATAACTTCCGGCTCTTTTTAGTTCTTCTGATGTATCTTTATAGTAATCATCACAACATAATGATGTATATGATTCATTGAATAGCTTTTTCCTTAATGCTTTTGATACGTAATTAACAAGAGTTGTTTTTCCTGAAGCTGATTCTCCCGTGATTCCAATTAAATAATGTTTATTTTCTATTGTTAGAAAATTTTTAACAGCTTTTATTAGCATATTCTCATTTACAGAAAGAAATAACGGCTGTTTCTGTGTTTGATCTTCTTCTAATATTTCTTTTATTCCGTCAATAATTTTAAATACAATTATATTTTTTTCTTCTGATATTGGTGAATTCTTACTGGTATTTTTTTCTATTGTACTTTCGCCAGTCATGTCTTTCTCCGCTCTTTTCTCCTCTTGTATAAACAACAATTATAAAATAATTTGTTAGTACATGTATATATTCTTAATTTTTGTTACCAAATCTTGTAATAAATTTATTTATATCTTCTATACGGTTTTCTAACATTTTATTTACTATATTAATTTTAACTGAAATTTTTTCTATGTCTTTTATTTTTGCAGAAAATATATATATTTTCTTTTCATTAGCTATTATTTCTTTTCTTATATTCCTTAGTTCTTCTTCAAAATATTTGTCTGATATTTCTTTATTTTCAGTTATTTCTGTTATTATTTCATTTATTTTGTTTATAGCTTTTTCATAATTTGAAGATATTGTATAATTTTTTAACATATTTAATTCTTTGTATAGATATTTATACTTTTCTAGTATTAATTTCTTTTTTTCAGGTAATATTTTAGTTAAATATGTTTTTGTATCATTATATCCTTTTGTTATCAATTCATCTTTTGTTGTTTTATCTATATTAAAATCAAACAGTATTATTTCTTTTGTATCTATTACTATATAATCATATCTGTCATTTCTGTTATATAAATTAAATACATTTTCGGTTGATAGATACCAAATTGTATTTATTATTGAATTTACGTAATCTATTGGATTCTTTATATCGCTATTTCTTCGTGAACCTTCTAATCTAAACTCTAATATTCTTGAATTTTCATTATCGAACGAATTAAAAATTTTCCAAGCAGGCCAACTTTTTATCAAATCACCATCAACCAATAATGCATTATCTTTTATCACAGGTTTCATTAATCCCGGCAAACTCGCTGAAGCTCTTACCGCAAAGGCTATTTCAGCATCAGGTGTATTCTCTTTTGAAAAAATATATGGCGTATTGGTATTTATATCTA
Source organism: Candidatus Gastranaerophilales bacterium (assembly GCA_947588785.1). Classification (GTDB taxonomy): domain Bacteria; phylum Cyanobacteriota; class Vampirovibrionia; order Gastranaerophilales; family Gastranaerophilaceae; genus Avigastranaerophilus. The sequence goes on along the minus strand of CANPZN010000011.1, from coordinate 11,585 downwards.
TTGTTAATATATATAAATCTTTTTTTATATCTTTGAACTTAACAGGTTGATTTTTACCTCGCTTATATTTGTCTTTGTAATATTTTCTCTCTATTTTTTCTTTTAACCACTCAAGAAAAATTTCTCCTTTACTGATGGATATATCTGTAGTAAACATTGAAATATTTAGATCTCTAAACATATTTAGATTAAAATCATAAAAAAATTCTTTTATTTCATCTTCGCTGTATCCTACTGCAATTAACGCTGCAAATACAGCTCCTACAGAAGAACCTGCTATTGAACCTAATTCTATATTGCATTCTTTTAATGCTTTTATGGCACCAATATAGCACATGCCTCTGATACCGCCGCCTCCAAAAATACAATTATATGTATAATTATTTATCAAATTTACCTCTTATAAAGTTTTTGGGTTGTGAATGGGGAAAAAAGAAAAAAACAAAAACAACAAAAAAATAGTTTAGTGTTTCATTTTGCAGCCGACCGCCATTAAATTTGTTTTTTTATGCTTATCATTTGCTCGCTTGTCGCTCATTCAAGCCCCTTTATTATCGGGGATTTGCTCTTTTTTTTTTCCCCCCCCCCGTCGTTTAATTTTTCATTTTATTGTTTTTATTAAACGTATCACACTAGACAGGCGATTCTTTTTTTTAGCTTACACAATCGGAAAATCAATAAAAATTTTCTCGGACATTTAATTTTCTATGATTATACTTTTGATAGTTTTATTTATGAAATACAGCCCAATTATTTGGACTGTATTTCATATTTTTTTATATACAATGTGCTGCTTCTTCTTCTGTTACGCCCTTTATTGTAAGACTAACTTTTCCTCTGTCATCGATTTTAATTATTTTTACTATAACTTCATCTCCGATATTTAAGCGTCCTTCGATTGTATCGATTCTTTCTTTACATATTTGAGATATATGCACCATTCCATCTTTACCCGGAGCAAGTTCTACAAATGCACCGAATTGAACAATTTTTACGATTTTACCTCTGCAAACCATTCCTTCTACCGGTTTAAAAGTAATTTGATTTATCATTTTCATTGCAATATCGGCACCTTCTTTATCATTAGAAGTAATTGTAACTCTACCGTCATCTTGTATGTCTATTTCTGCACCTGATGCATCTATTATTCCTCTAATATTTTTCCCTCCGGGGCCGATTACTGCTCCGATATCTTCTACAGGTATTGTCATTGTGAATATTCTTGGTGCATAAGGTGAAAGTTCTTTTGCCGGTTCTGATATTACTTCTCTCATTTTTGACAGAATATGTAATCTGCCTTCTTTTGCCTGAGCCAATGCTTTTCTTAATGTGTCATTAGCAATGCCCTTTGCTTTCATATCCATTTGAAGAGCTGTAATTCCATCATCATTTCCTGTTACTTTAAAGTCCATATCACCTAAAAAGTCTTCTATCCCTTGAATATCAGTTAGAACAACAGGTTCTCTTCCTGGTTCCGTGATCATTCCCATTGCTACACCACCGATCATACATTTTACCGGAACTCCTGCGTTCATTAACGCCATTGAACTTCCGCAGGTTGAGCCCATCGAGGTAGATCCGTTTGATTCAAGTACGTCTGATGTAACTCTTATTGTATAACCGAATTCTTCTTGAGATGGAAGTGCTGGAATATTAGCTCTTTCTGCAAGATGTCCATGCCCTACTTCTCTTCTTCCGGGGCCTCTTAATGCTTTTACTTCTCCTACTGAAAATCCCGGAAATATATATTTATGCATATATGTTTTTTCGGTTTCAGGGTCTACCCCATCTATTTCTTGTTTCATTCCCGGCCCGGCAAGAGTTGCAACTGATAAAATTTGTGTTTGTCCTCTTGTAAATACCGCACTTCCGTGAGCTCTTGGAATTACACCTACTTCACACCATATAGGACGTACTTCATTTGGTTTTCTTCCGTCAGCTCTAACACCTTCATCAAGAATCATTGCACGCATAATTTTCTTTTCTGCTGCTTTAAATTCTTCTGCCACAAAATCAATACCTGTTTCTTCCATTATTTTATGTATATAATGATCTTCCGGAAGAGCTTCTATTCTCTCTTTTACAAGTTTTTTTGCTTCTTCAAGCTTATCTTGTCTGTATTTTCTGTCAAAATTATGATAAGCATCAAAAATCATATCGTGTGCGGTTTCGTTGATTATGTTTTTTAATTCGGTTGTATCATATGGATCTTCAAATGTTTCTTTTTCAACACCGCATTCTTTTGTAAATTGAATTTGTAATTCACATTGTTTTCTAATTTCAACTTGTGCAAATTCGACTGCTTCCATTATTTCATCTTCTGTTACAAATTTGCAGCCTGCTTCTACCATTATTACACTGTCATGAGTTCCTGCAACAACTATATCTAATGCAGATTTTTCAGCTTCCTGATGTGTTGGATTTGCAATTAGTTTTCCATCTAATTTTGAAACTCTTACTGCACCAATTGGCCCTTCAAAAGGTGCACCCGTAAGCATTAATGCACAAGAAGCTCCGAGCATTGCTAATGTATCAGGTTGGTTAATTTGATCATAGCTGAATAATTGGGCTACTATTTGTATGTCATTCCTATAACCTTTAGGAAATAAAGGTCTTATAGGTCTATCTATTAATCTTGAAATAAGTATTGCTTTATCGGATGCTTTACCTTCACTTCTGTTATAGCCTCCCGGTATTTTCCCTATAGCGGACATTCTTTCTTCATAATCAATCAGCAATGGGAAAAAATCTATACCTACTCTTGGTTCAGGGCTTACTACGGCATGAATAAACAGCATTGTATCTCCACATCTTACCGTAACTGAACTGGTAGCTGATTTCGCATATTTACCTGTTTCTATAGTAACTATTTTGTCACCTACAGGTATTTCAATTTTTTTTGATTCTACCATGTTTTTCTCTTTTCTTTTTCACTTATAATTTCAAAATTTATTATAACTTAAATATATTTTTATGTATAATATTTTGTATGATAGGGCGAGTTGTAAAGATATATTCAGATTTTTATTACGTAGAAACAGATCTTGGAATTGTTGAATCAAAATTAAGAACTGTTTTAAAAAAACAAAATACTGAAGTTTTTACAGGTGATTATGTTAATTTGATTCAATTTGATAATAACTCAATGCAGGCTTTTATTTCAAGTGTTGTAAATCGTAATAACCTTATATCAAGACCAAAGGTAGCTAATGTAACTCAAGTTATAATTGTTTCTGCTCTTAAAAATCCGACTGTTGATTATGAACAATTAAATCGATATATTGCTCTTTGTGAGTACCACAAAATGAAGCCTGTTCTTTGTTTTAACAAAGAAGATATAAATGATGATTTAGAATTTAAAAATGAAATCTATAATATCTATGCAAAATTGGGGTATGATTTAATATTTACATCCGCACTTGAAAAAACTGGTATAGATGAATTAAGACCGATTCTAAATTACAATACATCTATATTATGTGGTGCTTCAGGAGTCGGAAAATCATCTTTAATAAACGCACTAGTAAATTCTTCAAGACTTAAAACCTCGCCTGTTAGTGATAAAACCCAAAAAGGTGTTCATACTACACGTCATTGCGAATTGATTACTTTAGATAAAGATTCTTTTATTGTTGATACGCCGGGATTCTCACATTTAAAATTTGATTTTATTCTGCCTGTTGATATTCAAAAATTATTTATAGAATTTTCCAATCAGTCATTAAATTGTAAATTTAAAAATTGTCTTCATATCGGCGAAGATGGATGTGACGCAGTTAAAATTCTTAAAAATATGCATGAATCACGATATAAAAGTTATGAAAAATTTATTTTGGAAGCGAAACTTTATGAAGAAAAAATTTCAAAAGAATCTTTAAAAGTAGAAACAAAAGTAAAGTATAATAAAAATAAAATTATGACGAAAATTTCTTCAAAGAAAAGAATTGCATCAAGAAAAATGAATAATCAAAATATTAAACATAAAGAAGAATGGGAAAATGAATAAAGAAACTAAATTAAAGTATAATGAATACAGAAAAATAATTGATGAACATTTGGATAAATATATCGGAGTATTTTATCCTGAAAGTATATATGAATCAATGAGATATTCTGTTCTCTCTGGAGGAAAAAGGTTAAGACCCGTCATTGCAATGGAAACAGCATCTCTGTTTGGAGTTCAAATAGAAAATATTATTCCAATTGCTTGTGCCATAGAAATGCTTCATTGCCAGAGTCTGATACATGATGATTTACCTTGTATGGATAATGATGATTACAGAAGAGGTAAGTTGTCGAATCATAAAGTGTTTGGTGAAGCTACTGCGACATTGGCAGGTGATGCACTTTTAAGTTATGCTCCTAAAATTATTATTGATAATACCCATAATGTTAATTCAGAAATAATTCTCAGAGTTTTAAAAGAATTTTTCTTAGCTGCCGGTGTAGATGGCATAATATCAGGGCAAATAGTAGATATTGATTCTGAAAAAAAAGAAATATCTAAAGAAACTCTGGAGTTTATTTATGAATATAAAACTGCAAAATTATTTCAATTAGCAGTGAGATCAGGTGCAATTTTAGGTTCTGCATCTGATTCACAATTGGATTGTTTAACGCTGTATGCAAAATATTATGGTCATGCTTTTCAAATATATGATGACATTCTCGATGTTACATCAACTCTTGAGGATCTTGGTAAAACTCCCGGCAAAGATGCTGATGTCCAAAAATCAACTTATGTTTCAATGTATGGAATGAAACAAGCAAAAGATCAAGTTCTATTTCTTTGTGAAAGAGCATGTGATATACTTAATTCTAATAATATAAAATCTGAAATTTTAGTTGAAATTGTTTCTGACCTGGCAGAAGGGGTTAAAAAATGTTATTAAATACAAGCTATGAGATAATAATAAACGGAATAGAAGCAGCTTTAGTAGCTCAATTACTTAAATTTATAGGACATTTAATAAAAACAAAAAAGGTAGATTTCCAAGTTCTTGCTACAACTGGCGGAATGCCAAGTGCACATACTGCAGGTGTTATTTCTTTATCATCTACCGTAGGATTTATTTGCGGGTTTGAATCTGTGGAATTTGCTATTGCATTAGGTTATTCTTTAGTTGTAATGTATGATGCAGCAGGATTAAGAAGATCAACAGGTAAAATAGCAGCTTGTTTAAATAAAATCTGTGATGATTTTTATGCACACGGTCAAGTTCCTGCAGAAAGATTAAAAGAATTATTGGGACATACTCCTTTTGAAGTTTTTGTCGGTGCTTTATTGGGTATTTATATAGCTTATGCGAATCATTTCTTTTTATTTCAATAGGGAATAATGAATAATATTGAATTTGAAATCTTTAATAATTATGAAGAACCGGTTTGTATATTTTCCGCTGACAGGGAGATTGTTTTTAAAAATAAAATATTTGATTCTTTATTTTCAAACGTAAAATCTTTAAAAAGATTTAAAAACAGATTTAATTTTGATATATGTCCCTTAACAACAGAAAATTTAATAAACATAACTCCAATAGAAATGTTATTAAATTCCGGGGAAAATTTTCATACTATATGTTCATATCAAAATTCTAAAGATGAATATATTTTTTTGTATATTTATTCGTATAATTTATTGTTGGATTCATCAATTAATTCATTATATAAGAAAGAAGAAAGTTATAATAATACAGAATGTAGAAAAAATAAGCTTGAGCAATATAAAGTAGTTATATTTAAAAATATATCAATTCAAAATGAGTTGAACAGTGTAAAATTTGAATATGAAAATTTAAAGGAAAAATATAATAAAGTTAATGAATCTAATAAAAAATTTTTAAAATTACAGGAAAATTCTCAAAGAGAAGTTCTGAAAATGGGGATAATTAATAAAATATCATTAATTATCAGAGAAACTAATGATATTGATACAATATTAGATTCTGCACTTTATGAAATACATAACTTATTAGGATCTTTTAAGACATATTTTTCTGTACCTGAAAAAAAGAATTTTAAAATAAAATATTCATTGAATGATAAATCTCAAATCGGTACAATTTCTGCTTATGAAGAAGATGTTATTAATACAATTAATAATAAAAATATATCAGTTGCAGCTTGTTTAAAGGAATATCTGAATTGTGAGATAATTTTTCCAAAAGGTGTAAAAAGGATAATTATTCCGGTCTATAATAAGAAAAAATTGCTAGGTATAATAGTTACATTAACAAAACAGCGGTTTAATCCGGATGATAATAAAGAAATTTTGCAATCAATATCTGTTCAGCTTGCAAGTTCTATAATTCAAGCAGAATTAATACGTCAGTTAAATAATAAAAATAAAAAATTAGAAAAGGCATTAAAAGAGTTAAAAGAAACTCAATTACAATTGATAAATTCGGAGAAAATGGCATCTTTAGGTCAATTAGTATCCGGAGTAGCCCATGAAATAAATACACCTTTGGCCTCTATCAGTTCAAATAATGCCATGATTCAAAAAATCCTTTCTTCAACAAATATTGATACGGTAAAACATAATATATTAAAAGAACTAAATAACATTGATATAGAAGCGGCAGTAAGAATATCAAACATAGTAAAATCATTGAAAAAGTTTGTACGATTGGACGAAGCTGAATTTCAAAAGGCTGATATTAATAAAGAAATTGATTTAACTTTAAAATTAATAGTGCATGAAACTAAGGATAAAATAAATATAATAAGAAATTATTCTGACTTACCTCCGATATATTGCAGCGTAAATATGTTAAATCAGGTATTTATGAATTTATTGATAAATGCTTGTCATGCAATAAAAGAGTTTAAAGTGAACGGAGAAATAGAAATTACAACACTAATTGAGAATAATAAATTAGTTGTAAAAATAAAAGATGACGGAGCCGGTATTTCAAAAAAGAATCAATCAAAAATTTTTAATGTAGGTTTTACAACAAAAAAAATTGGTACTGGTTTTGGACTTGCAATATCAAGAAAAATTGTAGAATTACATAAAGGCAGTATAACATTTACTTCTAAAGAAGGTAAAGGCAGTGAATTTACAGTTTGTATACCATTAATAAAAGAGATTTCACACATATGATATTTTTATATTATAATTTTTCTGTGGAGAGAAAATTATGGTAATAAATGCACCAAAAGGAACAAAAGATATACTTCCTGAAGAAGTAATAAATTGGCAATATATAGAGAATAAAGCAAAAGAAGTATTTACAAAAGCTAATTTTAAAGAGATAAGAACACCGATATTTGAGGATACAAATTTATTTGAACGTGGAGTAGGTGATACTACAGATATTGTAAATAAAGAAATGTATACATTTATAAAAAGCGACAGAAGTTTGACATTGCGTCCTGAAAATACTGCAGGAGTTGTACGTGCGTATTTGGAACATAATTTATACAGAGAAAGTGCTCCGGTAAAATTGTGGTATAAAGGTTCAATGTTCAGATATGAAAGACCACAAGCAGGAAGGCAAAGACAGTTTCATCAAATAGGAGTAGAAATGTTTGGTATTCAAGATGCGAGTGCCGATGCAGAAGTAATAATGCTTGCTTCTGAATTTCTCAAAAGTTTAGGACTGAGTGATCTTGTTGTAGAAATAAATTCATTGGGTTGTAGTACATGCAGGAAATCATATAAGGAAAAATTAAAGCAAGCAATTGCCCCATTTTTAGAAGGATTGTGTGAAGATTGTAAAAGCAGATACGAAAAGAATCCGCTGCGAATACTTGATTGTAAAAATGAAACTTGTAATAAGTTATTTGAGCAATATAATTTAAAAGAATCTGTTTCAGGGATCGAATTATGTGAAGAATGTTCATCTCATTATAATAATTTAAAGAGATATTTAGAAAAATTAAATATAAAATATAAAGAAAATACTTTTTTGGTAAGAGGATTAGATTATTATACAAAAACAGTTTTTGAAATAAAATCAAATAATTTAGGCTCTCAAAATGCCGTATGCGGAGGCGGTAGATATGACGGTCTAGTTGAAACATTAGGTGGGCCTCATACCCCGGCTGTAGGATGGGCAATGGGTGTAGAACGATTAAATTCTTTAATACCAAAAATTGAAGATAGAAAGATAGATTATTTTGTAGTATCTGATAATATAGCAGAAGCAATTAAATATACAGCGAAGCTGAGAGAAAAGGGCTATAGTGCGGAATTTGATTATAATGGCAGAAAGTTTTCCAAACAATTTGAAAAGGCAGCTAAGGTAGCAAATAAAGCTATTATAATAGGAGAAGATGAACTTAAAAATAACTATATAACAGTAAAAGATCTTTTAACATCAAAACAAGAAAAGAAAACTATAGAAGATTTATAAATTATCTGCGAAAAAAATATAAATAAGTAAAAACCAAAACTAAAGGTTCAGCTGTAACAATCTAAAGACAAGCTGAGATAAATCACAACACTGGATCAAATTAAAAAGATATCTTTTAATGCAGAAATTTCTTCATATCCTGCACCATTTTCAAGTAATTCTTCAATAGTTATTCCAAACAAACAAATAAGTTTTTGTGTTTCATCAGATATTTTATTATTTTTAATATCCGTGAGAATTTTTAGGATAACTTCTTTTCTTTTTAAAGTTAAACCTAAATCTTCTGTATTTTTATTTAAAATTCTTTTTTTAGACTTCCCCATTAAAAAATTCCTTATATAAGATTGTCTGAAAAAATTTTACGATAAGCAAGAAGGTAAAAGTAAAATTTTTAGTAAGATTTTGGATAGTTTTTATTTTAAAGTGAATTAAGTATAAAAACAATATATTGAGCGAGAAAATTTCGCTCACATTCCGAACGGAAAAATTTTTTCGGACATAATATTAAAAAATGTAAAAATATATGTAAAGAAAAATAAAAAAAGGCAAAAAATAATATTCAAGAGTATTAAAATTTGATAGATAATAAATAAAACTAAGGAGTTATGAAATGAAAATTGGTCAAATTAGTTCAAATTATCAAATAAAAAATAATAACGAGAAAATAACAAAACAAAAAGTAGTGAAAAATGGTATTGCCTTTAGGGGTGAACAAGATTTTATGAAAGCAGCAGCACTGATGAGTGCGGCATTGATGGCTACTAATCCTATTCAAGTAAATGCAGATTCAGTAAAAAATGATAATATAAATGTCCAAACTGATATAACAGTGGCAGATGACATGACAGCTAATTTAGACCAAATAGATATAGCAAAAAGTAATAGCCAGAAAAGGCAACCTGTAGATATTGAGAGTAGAGAGATCCCAGTATCGGATTTTTATGTAAACGGAACTTCAAGAGAAAGAGTGTTAACACCTAATGAAGGCTTAAGTATAAATGATAACGGTACTATCATTGTAACTATAACTGAAAATAGAAATGATGAAATAGATCAAGGTAATACATTAAATGAAATTGTTGAAAAAGTATATGAAAATGCTTTAAAAGAATATACTAATCAAGAGGATAGAGATGCGGCAAAGCATAAAATCATAGATGAAATTATACAAGCGAATCCTTCTTTAAGTGATTATATTAAAGAAGAACTTGGTGAAAAAGCAAGAAGTTACGAAAAAATTGGCGGTCTTGATTTATATGACGGACAAAATTCATCAAAAGAATTGATGGATAGCAGGTTTTTAACAATGCCAACTGCTGTAGTATATCAAGTTCAACCTGAAAATATTGAAGAAACTACATATAAGACATACAGTGAAGTGTATGCACCTAAAAATAACAATGCCAGTGTTATAAAAGATGGTAGTACATTAATGGATGGAGAATATGCAAGTATAGAAGATTTAATTGCTGCAGAATATGGTGAAAATTTAAGTGAAGATTCCTATAGAAATATATTGTATGGAATTGTAAACGCACCTGAAAATGCAAGAGAATTTGAAAAAGTAATAGATGAAATGAATTTTTATGAAATCATTGGAAGTGAAAATATAAATGATTTAAACAGAACTTTAGATGAAAACATTGATAAAATGATGGTAGGGGTATTTTTACCTACTGTAAGAACAATAAAAACTGTAGCAAATAATGTAGATATTTCTAATTCAACAAGTAATGGTATAGTATATCAGATTTCACCCGTTGCAGTAAAAGACGGAAGTAATGATAGAGAAATAATATTAAAAGATCAGAGTGATTCGTATATGAATGCCGGTGATGTTAATAAATTGATGGATATTCTCCAATACTATGTGTCTCCGGATGGAAATGGCAGATATGCTGAAGTTATTGACGGTTCATTGACAATAAATGAAAATGTAGAATATGGCCGAGAAATGGGAATTCAAATATTAGAACAGGTTGTACTTGCAAATCCTGATGTTTTTGCGGCTTCATATGCGGATGAAGATGGAGCGTATCCTTATGGTGTATTTGATGTTAATGAAGGATATGATACAACAGATAAAAGTTTAGAAGAAATTATTAATAACTCTACAATAAATATGAGTAGAATGCTTAAATACAGCTTTGTGGATAATAGTGGAAAAAGCATATTTGAAGAAGGTGTATCAGTAAAACTTCCGCAATTTAATTATAGAATTAATAATTGTACAATAGATAAACCTATAGTTCAACCTCAAATTATACCAGATATAACGCCGGATCCAACACCGACACCAACGCCGGATCCAACTCCGACACCAACACCGGATCCAACTCCGACACCAACGCCGGATCCAACTCCGACGCCAACGCCGGATCCAACTCCGACGCCAACGCCGGATCCAACTCCGACGCCAACACCGGATCCAACTCCGACGCCAACGCCGGATCCAACTCCGACGCCAACGCCAGATCCAACACCGACGCCAACGCCGGATCCAACTCCGACACCAACGCCGGATCCAACTCCAGATCCAACTCAAACACCTCCTGTCGTTGATCCTACAGACGGAGCTACTGATGTGCCACCAGAAGAACCAACATTAGATCCAAATCCGACTTCTGCCCCTACTCCTCCTGCTGTAAATCCATCAAATGGTGCTACTGATGTACCACCTGAGGATCCAACATTAGATCCTAACAAGGATCCGAAGCCAACACCAACACCAGATCCGAGTGAAACACCCGATCCAAGTGAAATACCATCAACAGATTGTGATGATGATAAAGAAGAAGATGATGTAGTACCGGAACAAAACCCGGATGTAAATACAGGTGATGATGAAAATAATCAGGTAACTAAACCTGATTCAAGTACAACAACTGATTCAACACAAGAAGTTAAACCGAATGAAACACCCGATCCAAGTAAAACACCGTCAACAGACTATAATAATGAAAATCAAGGCGGAAATGTAAACCAAGAGCAACAACCTGATATAGCTACCGATGAAGAACAGAATGGAAATCAGTCATCTGGCACCGACTCAAATGTAAAACCTGATGCAAGTCAAGAAGTTCAACCGAGTGAAAAACCTAATCCGAGTGTAACACCATCAACAGATTGTAATGATGATAAAAAAGGTGATGATGTAGTACCGGAACAAAACCCGGATGTAAATACAGGTGATGATGAAAATAATCAGGTAACTAAACCTGATTC
>CANPZN010000010.1 GCA_947588785.1 Candidatus Gastranaerophilales bacterium | reverse complement strand
ATCAGGAAGTAATTCTTAATGAAGTAAAGGATATATCGCAAAGGGTTGATTCTTTAATTACAAAATCTGATCAGGAAGTAATTCTTAATGAAGTAAAGGATATATCGCAAAGGGTTGATTCTTTAATTACAAAATCTGATCAGGAAATAGTTCTTGATGAAATAAAAGAAATCTCAAAAAAACTTGATACTATAAGTGATTTAGTTGATAATGAAAATATTTCAACTGAAATTAGTTATGTGTCATCAGAAATTAGTACTATTTCTGAAAAAGTTGACAATCTATCTTCTGTTTTTGAAGATGAAGACATTCTTTCTAAAATTGACGTAATATTTGAAAATATTACATTATTGAATCAATGGGTAAGTAAAATTGATAATATTTCACTAAAAAGTGAAGAACTTGATAATAAACTGGCAAGTACCAATGATAATTTAAATATAAAAATAGAAGAAATAACGCAAAGTTTAATAAATACGGGAAAAATAATTAGTGATGTTCCTGATATAAAAGATAAACTGGAAGAAGTTTCAAATGAACTGAATATAATTACAACAAAAACTAAAAATGAAACAGAATCATATATATATACTCTTTTGGATATAGAATCTGATTTTTTAAATTTATATAAATTTTTAGATGATAATACAAGTAAAATAAAAGAATTTTTAAATTCAAACAGAGAACAAACGACTCAAGATATAAATAATTTAAAAGAGAAATTTGAATTATTAACAGATGATATTTCAAGTATTAGTAAAAGAACAAATAAATTAATATTAACAGCGGATGATGCAAATAAAGAATTTAAGACATATTTGGAATCATTTAGAACAACAATAAAAGAATTAGATATAACGAGTAAAAATTTTAATCCCGAAATGAAATTTACTGCTTTGGGAGAGAAATTAGCGGATCTGGTAAAACTAATGCAAAATAGCGTTAATTCATCCAGAAACTTGCAAAATGCATTCGCATATTTGGCAGAATGGGTTGATGGTGCAGGTAATTCATTAAATACTATTCAATCTGATGTAGAATCATTAAAATTAAATATCAATGATTTAACTTTTATAAAAAATGCATTAACTAAGTCTTTTGAAACGGTAGCGGAAATAGAGAATGCTTTTAATAATTTTAGAACAGATGATATTTCGGAAATAAAAAGTCTGTTAACCGGTGTAATCGTTCAATTAAATACGGCATTGACTCCTGATATTGATTCTTTAAATGAAAGAATTGATAAATTATCGGAAGAAAATAATTCAAAATATTCCGAACTTGAGATTCTTCTGCAAGAAAAAATTAAACAACAGGATAATCATATAAGTATTTTGGAAAAGAAATTTGATACATTAAGTTCAAAATTTGATAAATTAATAGATGTAATGGGCGAAGAACAGGATAATTTTGAATTTAAAGATATATTGAGTTATATTGCTTCACAGATATCAACATTAAATGAAAAAGTAAATTCTCATCAAACTGATTTTCAAAATGCAAAACTTGCTATTGATGAATTAAATGATAAAGTTTCATCTTATAGAGAAGATAATCAAAAAAATAAGAAAATACTTGATGAATTAAATACTACGGTTTTATCTTATAAAGAAGATTTTAATAATACAAAACTTTCACTCAATGAAATAAACAATAAAGTAGAAAGTTTTGATGGCAATGTAAATAAAATTGTATCTTATATTGAAGAAGATTGAGGAAATGCGGTAATTAATTCACCTTTATTATTAAATATAATTTCTACAATTTTATTTTCTATATTATATTTAAGTGCAATACGGTGACTTTTGTTACGTCCTTCAATATTATAAGGTAATTTATTATAAATATTATCGAAAAATTGTTTTAACTTATTTTCAGTTTCTTGTGAATATAAGTTATTAATACTATTGTTTTCGTTTAAAGCAAATCTGTCGATAATTCTTAATCTGGCATGAAGCCCTGCGTTAGGGACATTTCCGTTATTATTATAATCCAACCAATTATTTGAATTAATAAAGTTTATAAATTCTTGTGGTAATTTGTTTTGAACAGCTTGGATGTAAATATATTCTGAAGTATTATCATCAAGCTTCAGATCTGATTTAGATAAATGTAATTCTCTAGCTAAATTTCTATATGATTCTTCTGAAGAATTAATTTTTGAAACTATTTCTTTTGCTATTTGAAATGGAGAATAATAAGGTGTAGTATTGGTGAATGTATTTTCAAGATAGTTAACGAAATTAGTATTTTCAGGCTGATTAAGTAAATTGCAGGTTAAATTATTTAATTTTTGAGCATTAAAGCTATCTTTGGTTCTATAATCATTTATATTAATATTTAAAATATTACTGTTATTAATTTCTACCGGGATTTCGGCATTAACAAGAGAAGAAGAAAGAAAATTTAAAATATCAATATATTCATTAAATTTCATATTATCGGGGATCAAAGAAAGATGATGAATAAGATTTTGATTTTCATTAGGTATTTCTTCATATGATTTAAAGAAGTTGTATAATTTTTTAACGGAAGAAACATTTTTATTAATAATAATATTGAGTATTTGTTTTAATTGACCTTTTTGTTGCATGTCATCAACAAATTTACTTAAAGCATTTTTAGATCTGAGAAGGAAACCTGAATCAGATAATTTTTTAATTTTATCTTTTGATTGTTGCAAGTTATTTTTTTCAGTTAAAGAATTTAAGATTGTTAAACAAGCTGATTTATGATTTTGAGATCTGCTAGATTTATCGAAACTGATTTTGTTATTTAATAAGAATTTAACAGTATCATGTTTGGAATCAAAAAATTGTTCAAATAACATGAATTCTTTTTGTCTTATTTTATCTTCAGTTTGATTTGCAGAATCTTGAGTTACAATATTTTGTAAAATTTGATGGATATTTATATTTTCATCAAACATATAATTATATTGTTTGTAGATATCGAGAGCAGTTTTACCTATAAATTTGTCAGAAGAACCATTTTCAATAAAATTAGTAATTTCAGGTTCATATTTTTCAAAGTGTTCTTTTTTTGTTTCAAGAAAATTTCTTGGAGAAATATTTAATTTTTTGGATTGTTCAAATAGATCATCGTAATTATAATAATCAAATAGATCTACGAATTCGCATAATTGATTAGTAGTGAAATTTTTATTATTAGATAGATTTACTTTATTATAAAAATTTAAGAATTTATCCGGATTATTGATATTAAAATTAATTAAGATATTTATTAAATTATTGAGTGAATCGGCGTCATCAGAGTTATTACCTCTTGTATAAACAGAAGTAAAGATTTTATTGAAGTTTTTATATAATTCATTTTTTTGAGAATCTGATAACTGATCATTATTTTTTATAACTTCGATGATTGGTTGTTTATTTATAATGATATCAAAGAATTCCAAATCGGGGATTTGTTTTCTTTGTGAATTTAGTGTATTTAATTCATTAATAGATATATTACATTCTTGCAGCAATTCTAATAAATCGATTTTATCTTTTGGGGAATTAAAATCATTAAATATTTTAGAGATATCTTTATAAGTTTGTGTTTTTAACTTGTCAAAATTAAAGGCATTATCAATAAATTTAGGCAGATCACCTAAATTTTTACCTTTATTTTTATCATATAAATAATCAATGACATCCGGTAATTTAGAATAAATTAATTCAGGAGAATAAGATTTTAAATTATTGGAATCGATAACATTTTGAACCATTTGTAATTTAGGTTCATAAGTTTCCATTAAATAATTAATGGCATCTTTAGTGTCGGAAATATTTTCAAAGTTATTAAATTGAGGTTTTAAATATGAATATTTTTGATCAAAATCGTATATATTTTTAATACCGATATGTTTTAGAAAAGCCGAATAAGTATTTAATTTATTATAATCAGGATTATCTGAATTAGATTCTTCATTAAACAGATATAATAATAGAGATGGAAATTTTGCGAGATCATCTTTTGAACTTAACAAACCGAATATTTTTATTGCTTCTATATTTTGACCTTGAAAAACAATGGGAGTTTCTTTGTTTTTTTGAAAAGTTTTTATAAATATATCAAGGTTCATTAATGTTTTGATATTGGCTTGTTCCATAATTTTTGTTAAAAATTGGAGGTCATAATTATCTATTTTTCCTATATGATTATGGAATTTTTGAATAGGGATATTTTTATTTTTTGATATCAAATTTTTTATATCTTTTTTTAAAACTATACTCATATAAATGTCGCAAATAGATTCTTGTTCAATATAAGAAACTGTTTCTGACAAACCGGTCAAGAGATGATCAAGAATTAAGGATAAGAAATCATCATTTGAAGAGCCGAAAGAAACATTTTTATTATTTATATTTTTTTGAAATGTATCAGTAGGTAACTGATTTGATAAAGAGAAATTTTTATTTGCTTGCTGTGATTGTTTCTTGAAATTTAAATTATTTAAATTATTTAAATTATTGACATTTATTTGCATTTTACACCTATTTCTATAATGTTAAATACAAAAATTGAATGAATATAATAAATTGCCTTAGTTTGTAGTTTTGTAAAGTTCAATTGCTTGTCTTAGAATGCCATTAGTATTATGTAATAAGGATTTTGCTTCTTGTAAAGAAATATTAAATTTAATTTGGAGGATTGATTCTTTAACAAGATAATTGTTTAATTCGAGGAATTGTGTTGCTTTTTCAATACTGCAATCAGCGATTTGGGAAACGATACGTTGAGCTCTGTTTTTTAATTTAATATTTGTAGGTCTTACATCAACCATAAAATTTTTATAGACTTTACCCGTTTTAATCATAGCACCAGTTGAAAGCATATTTAAAACCATTTTTTGAGCAGAACCGGCTTTCATTCGTGTAGAACCCGTTATAACTTCAGAACCTGTATTTATACAAATAGTTAAATCAGCAAATTCTTTTATTTTTGCCGCAGGATTACAAGTAAGAGCAATTGCACTGGCTTTGTTTTCTTTTGCCAGTTTTAAAATTTGTATAACATAATTAGCATTTCCGCTTGCAGAGATAGAAACTATTGTATCATTTTTTTTGATATTAAATTTTTTAAAATCATTCAAAGCTAATTCGCAAGAATCTTCAGCACCTTCAATAGCGAATCTTAAAGCATTATCGCCACCTGCAATAATACCTTGAACCATATCAGGTGAAGTATTAAAAGTAGGCGGACATTCAGAAGCATCTAATACTCCTAATCTTCCGCTGGTACCGGCACCGAAATAAAAAAGTCTTCCGTTATTTTTAAAATTTTCACTGATTATATCAATTGCTTTAGCAATGTCATTAAGATTTTTTGAAATTTCTTGAGCTACAGTTAAATCTTCATTGTTAATCATTTTAACGATATCAATAGTAGAAGAAATATCGATATTTACCGTGTTAGGATTTGTTTTTTCAGTGGTAATTATGTTGTTCATTATTTTCTCCTTACCAAAAAAAATATATCAGACTTCAACAATTCCATTTTGAATGGTTTCAAGATTTTCAATGATTTCAAAATTACTCCGATCTAAAGTTGTATTAACATCAGATTCAAGTACAAAAAAAGCAGAACCAGAACCCGACATTAGTGAATTTTTTACATTTTCTTTTATTTCTCTTAAGCTCTCATAGTAAGGAAAGAGTGCATTTTCAAGACTGTTATAAATTAATGTTTTGTCAAATTTTCCGTTTAATAAAAGGTTTTTTAATTTTTGTGTATTATTAGGTATTGATTTATCTTTTAATAAAGAAAATTTAGAATATGCATCTTTTGCACTTATTCCGATGTTTTTAGGTTTTATAAGAGAAACATTTTGTTTAAAATAAGGCAATTTTTCAAGGATTTCACCTCTCGAAGTACATAATTGACAGCCGCCATATAAACAGAAATTGAGATCGGAACCTAAAGAAGCACATAATTCTTCAATTTCAGAGGATGTAAGAATATTATTATATAATTTGTTTAAAGCAAAAAAAGTTCCGGCAGCATTTGAACTTCCGCCTGCAAGACCTGCCGAAACAGGTATATTTTTCTCAATGTAAATTTTTAATTTTGCGGATGATATTTTAGATTTTTGGAAAAACAAACTTGCGGCTTTATAAACAAGATTTGATTCATTGTAAGGAATATCTTTATTATTTCCGTTGAGTTCAATAGAAATATTATTTAATCTAGTGTTGCAACCGTAAAGTTGTTCACCTTTAAAAAACTCCACTTCAAAAGTTAAAAAATCATATAAATTAATTGTTTGCATAATAGATTGTATATTATGGAATCCATCTTTTCGTTTATTTAATACTTCGAGAGTAAGATTAATTTTAGCCGGTGTTTTAACAGTTAAAGTTTTCATAAATTTGCCTTAAGTATTTCTGCGACTTGTCCCATTTTGTGAATAGAAAGAGTTTCACCTCTGATATTTTCATTAATATCAAGATCAGCCAAAGTTTTTTGAACAGCATTTTTGTCAAAACCCATATTAATAAGTGAATTTTTTATGTTTTTTCTTCTTGTTGCGAAACAACTTTTTGTAACTTTTTTAAAAAAAGTATAATTAGAAAGTTCTAGTAAAGGAGTTTTGTTAATAATTAATTTAACTATTGCTGAATCTACTTTAGGAGCGGGGAAAAAAGATTTAGCGGGAATTTTTTTAATAAATTCAACATTAGCCCAAAATTGGGCTAAAATTGATAAAAGCCCAAATTCTTTAGAGGGAGATTTTTCATTTGCAATTAGTCTTTTTGCCACTTCATATTGAACCATTAAGACGATTTGAGATATACTGGAACGATTTTTATTATTAAGATCATCAATTTCCCCGAGTAAATGTGCGAGAATGGGAGAAGTTATATAATAAGGGATATTTGCAACAATTTTTATATTTTGTCCGAAAGAAGATAAATCGGTTTTTAAGATATCCTGATGAACAATTTCCAGATTATCAGCATTAATCTTAGATAATTCATTTACCATGTCTTGATCAAGCTCAATAGCATAAACTTTTTTTGCGATTTTAACAAGTTGTTCCGTAACAAAACCAAGACCTGAACCTATTTCAACAACAATATCATTTGGATTTATATCGGATATATTAATAATTGTTTCAATAGTATTAGTGTCGATTAAAAAATTTTGTCCGAGTCTTTTTTTTGCTCTAAATTTTTTTGCACGTTCAAAATAATTCATAATTTAAATAATACTACAAAATATGATAAATTATAAATTATGAATAGTTATAAATACCAATCAAAAATAGGTGATATTTATATACAGGCTGATGAAAATTGGCTTTACAAAATATCATATTCTCCTTTGGAAGAAACAAATACAAATGCAATAATAGATGAAACAATAAAACAATTGGACGAATATTTTTCTTATAAAAGACAAATTTTTGATCTTCCGTTATGTATGAAAGGAACTGAATTTCAAAAACAAGTATGGAACGAACTTTTAAAAATTCCATATTCTCAAATAAGAACATATAAAGATATAGCAACTGCAATAAATAATCCCAAAGCATTACGAGCAGTCGGAAATGCAAATAATAAAAACCCGATAGCAATAATAATACCTTGTCATAGAGTTATCGGAGCAAACGGTGATCTTATAGGATACGCCGGCGGACTTGATAAGAAACAAAAACTGCTGGATTTAGAAAAAATGTGGAAAATAGCCGGAAAATTGTCATATTAACAAAAATTTATTGAAAAATAATTAGCAAAAAAAAATTTGTTTGAATTTATATAATGTATGAGGCATGTTAAAAATTGTATTAAGGTAGTAATTTTTAGATGACATGTTTAAAAAGATAGCAGCTAAGGAATTTCAACACCTGATAAATTTTGCTGATAAATAGAGGAAAAACTCTGTAACAGGGTTTTATTAAGATGTCCGAGAAAATTTTGCGATAAGGAAAGATCAAGAGAGCGAAATTTCCGTAGGGTGGAGTCAAGCGAAAGCGAGCGAATGACAAGCCAGCAATCACAAGGTTGCGACACTAGATTGAATTTTGAATGAAAATAACAGGAGGAATAAGAATGAAAATTCAAAAAATAAATGTACAAAATTTTATGAAAAAAGTTTCAAATGCAAAGGAACAAAAAAAAGAACCTTCGCAACAAATAGATAACGGTAAAAAGAAACTTGCACTTGCACTTGGAGCATTAGCTATAACTTCAACAGCGGCAATAGCAATTGCAGCAAAAAAAAGGAAAATAAATCTGCCGAATAATGTAGCAGAAACAGCAGCCGAAACAATAAAAGAAGCTGAAAATATTGCAAAAGAAGTTGTTACATACAGACAAAAATCCAAAGTAAATGGTGATAATATTACAAAATTCTTTGAAAACGGAAAACATGTTAAAACAGTAACATCTACAGCATTTCCTGAAGAAAAGAAGGTGTTTATTGTAACAGATCATTTAAATGGTATGATTGATTACGCTATAAAACCATTCAAGAATGTAGAAAACGGAGCAAAAATAGAATTATCATCTAAAGATGGTTTATTTTGTGCAATAAATGGGAAACAAAATACTCCAATGGGTGTAATAGAAGAATTGGGGAAATTAGATATAAGTCCTTTAAAGCTGACAGAAGAACAAATAGAAGGGCTGAAAAAATTACAAGAAAAAATAATGCAAAGAAAATAATTAAATTGTGAAACAACTGAAACGAAGAGTAATCAACTTTAATGTTGCGACACTGAATTAAATTAAAATGCAGGGCTTACGAAAATCAACCCCTGCATTTTTAAATATAATAGTGTATTTAATATTGAAAATCCAGACAAATATTTAATCAACAAAGATGAAAGCAACTTTACGGTTGAGACACCGAAGCCTGAGCAGACATAAATTGTAGCATTAAATAATTATTCAACATACATAAGAACTTGCCCAAACTCAACGCTGTCACCATTATTAACGCAAATTTCAGTAATTTTGCCGGAAATATCGGCTTCAATTTCATTCATTAACTTCATAGCTTCAATAATACAGATAACCTGTCCTGCCCCAATGTTATCTCCGACTTTAACAAAAGGCGGATCATCAGGAGAAGGTGCCGAATAAAATGTACCGACCATAGGAGCAGTAATAGGATTACCTTTATGTGATTTTAATTGAGAATCTTCATTTGAATTAGGTTTATTTGTTGAAATTACTTGAGAAGTAATTGTAGAAGGTAAAACTGTAGGTATATTAACAGAATTTATATTTTTTTCTCTTTTTAAACAAACAGCATGTTCTTCATCTTCTAAAGTTATTTCAGAGAGATCTTTTTCATAAACCAAATTAGCAAGTTTTTCTAAATAATCGAGATCAAAATTCATGATAATAACCTTAGACCCTATCTAAATATTCATTAGTTCTGGTATCGACTCTGATAATTGTACCTGTAGTAACGAAGAAAGGAACATTAACAACAGCCCCTGTTTCAAGAGTAGCAGGTTTAGTACCGCCTTGAGCCGTATTTCCTTTTTCAGCCGGAGGTGTATCAATAACTTCAAGTTCAACGAAGTTAGGGATATCAATACCTATAATATTATTACCGTGAAGTAAAATGGCAACATTCATATTTTCTTTAAGATATTTAACCCCATCTCCGATTTTATCGGCACTAACACTGATTTGTTCATAAGATTCAAGATCCATCATGACATAATCATTAGCTTCTTTGTAAAGGAATTGCATATCACGTTTATCCAAAGTAGCTTTAGCAACTTTTTCACCGGCTCTGAAAGTTCGTTCAACAACATTACCGGTTTCTGCATTTTTAAGTTTTGTTCTGACGAAAGCAGCTCCTTTGCCCGGTTTTACGTGCATAAATTCGACAACATTCCATAAACTGCCGTCAATTTCAAGAGTTAATCCTGTTTTTAAGTCATTTACTGATATCATTTAATTTTCCTTTTTTATAATAAAATAAATTCCGTAATACAAGTTTAACATAAAAGTTTAAAATTTCATAAATTATAAAAATAAAATGTAAACTACGTGTTATAAACGTTACTCATTTTCTTGTTTTTATAAATTGGCTTTGTTAAAATTTAAGTAAGTAGGAGGAAAATATGAAAAATATTAAATTATTTGTCACAACTTTATTAATATTGTTAGGGTTGAATCTGTCAGCGAATGCTGCAACAATTGGTTATGCTGATTTTGATAAGGTTCTCTCTCAATATACGTATGCACGTAATTCATTCAAAGATATTGATAGTAAATTAACGGAATTACAACAATATGTTATAGATAAAGATAAACAATATAAAACGATAGATTCACCGATTCAGAAGAAAACATTTGAAGAACAAATACAAAGAGAATTTAAAACAAAAGAAGAACGAGTATATAATTTGAAAGTTCAGAAAGAAAAAGAAATAAGAGATAGTATAATTACTGCTTGTAAATCAGTAGCCGCAGCGAAAAAACTTGATGTAATACTTGATTATGGTGTTATATATGCAGGCGGTGTGGATGTAACAAATGATATAATTCAATATTTGAATTCAGCAAAAAAATAGCAGTAGAACAAATATTAATGAATCTGCAAAAGAAAATTTGCACGTGTTGAAAAGGTTACAAACCGAGTAGTCGGAAGATTTTGACACCGGGTTATATTTCGCTCATATTCATTATTGTAAAATTTAATTACAGTAACTTTCCACAAAAAATGCGGGATAGAGATGTGAGCGAATTTTCCGTAAGGTACTGCTGCCCCGAAGTTTGGCACAGAATAATTTAGAAAATTAGGGTTTATATGAACATAGTTGAAATTATTGAAAAGAAAAAAAACGGAAAAAATCTGACTGATGAAGAAATAAAATTTTTCATTGACGGTATAATGAGTGGTAATATAGAAGATTATCAAACAAGTGCCTTATTAATGGCAATATATTTTCAAGGAATGACAATAGAAGAAACAACAAGCCTGACAAAATATATGGTTGAATCAGGAGAAATTTTGGACTTAAGCAAAATTTCAAAAAATATAATAGATAAACATTCAACAGGCGGAGTAGGCGATAAAATAACTCTGATATTTTTACCGTTAATGGCGGCATCGGGAATATATACGGCAAAATTGTCGGGGAGAGGTTTGGGACATACCGGAGGAACAATTGATAAATTAGAATCGATACCAAATTTTAAAACTGACTTATCAATAAAAGAATTTAAAGAAAAAGTAAAAAAATACAAAACTGCAATAGCTTCACAAACACTATCATTAGCACCTGCGGACGGAAAATTGTATGCACTTAGAGATGTAACGTCGACAGTGGATATAATTCCGTTAATTGCATCATCTGTAGTATCAAAGAAAATAGCCTCGGGAGCAAACCATATAATTTTGGATGTAAAATATGGATCAGGAGCTTTTATAAAAACCAAAAAAGAAGCAAAAAAATTATCCGAATTTATGGTTGAAATAGGAAAACGTTTAAATAAAAATATATGTGCCGTAATTAGTTCAATGGAACAACCGTTAGGAAGAGCAATAGGAAATTCAATTGAAGTCCAAGAAGTAATAGAATTTTTAAAAGGTAATATAGAAGAAGATTTAAAAGAATTAACATATACTCTGTGTTTTCAGGCTTTAAAAAAGGCAGAAAAATATACTGACAAAGAAGAAGCATTTAAATATTTGGATGGTTTGATTAAATCAGGTAAGGCACTTGAAAAATTTAAAGAAATAATCGAATCTCAAAATGGAGATAGTACAGTAATAAATGATTATTTAAAATTTCCGCAGGCAAAAATTAAATATGAAGTAAAATCTTCTAAAACAGGATATGTATCAGATATAGATGCTTTGAAAATCGCAAAGGCATGCAAAAATCTGGGAGCAGGCAGAAATAAAAAATCCGATATGATTGATTATAGTGCAGGAATTTATTTAACACAAAAATTCAAAGATCCTGTCAAAAAGGGAGAAACAATAGCTGTAATTTATACAAATAAAGCAGAAACTATAAAAGAATCGGAAAAATTAATTGTTTCCGCATATGAAATTACAAACGAACCACCTCAAAAAAGGCAGTTAATCTATAAAATAATTGAATAAATGTCATAAATAATTAGATCTTAACAGTATTTTCTTTAAGAATATTCTCCAGAATGTCACAACAATCTTTAACCATAATGGAACAATGCTGGCGTCTTTCCGGAGAATGAAAATCATTGAACCCGCTGCTAAGAACTTTGCAACAAGCAACTTTATATTTGCTTGTAAAATTATCATAAAATTGTTTTGCCAGAACTCTGGCTAGTTTTCCATCTTTAGTTTTAGTTTTACCAAACATTGCACCTATCACCATTTGAGAAGCAGCAACAGCACCGCATAAGCATTTTGAACCCATTCCTCCCGAAAAAGATGTTGCAATACTTAATGCTTCACTTGACATATAGCCTTTATCCACAGCTGCTTGAACTATTGATTCAGAACAAGAATATCCGTCCATTATACATTTTTTAAGAAAATTTTCCTCTAAAATATTGGCAAACTTTATTTTCTGTAATAAACTTGAAATATGAAATATATAGATAATGTAAGAAATTTTTGTATAATAGCTCATATTGATCATGGCAAATCTACACTTGCGGATAGACTTTTAGAAAAAACAGGTACAATAGCAGAAAGAGATATGCAGGATCAATTGCTTGATTCAATGGATATTGAAAGAGAAAGAGGAATTACGATTAAACTTAATGCCGCAAGAATGAGCTATAAGGCAAAAAATGGTAAGGAATATGAGTTTAATTTAATAGATACCCCCGGTCATGTGGATTTTTCATATGAAGTATCAAGGTCATTAGCGGCATGTGAAGGTGCATTATTGATAGTTGACGCAACACAAGGTGTTGAAGCACAAACATTGTCAAATGTATACTTGGCAATAGAACAAAATTTAGAAATTATACCCGTAATTAACAAAATAGATTTGCCTTCAGCAGATGTGGAACGGGTAAAAAAAGAAATAGAAGAAGTATTAGGGATAGATGCTTCAATAGCAATACCAGTAAGTGCAAAAGAAGGAATAGGAATAGAAGAAGTATTAGAATCTATTGTTGAATTTGTACCGCCTCCGCCGGATACATCAGATAAACCGTTAAGAGCATTGGTTTTTGATAGTGCGTATGATCAATATTTGGGTACACTGTGTTTTTTTAAAGTGGTAGACGGGAATATAAAACTTGGCGATAAAATCCGATTTATGGCAACAGGCAAAGAGTATGAGATTACGGAATTAGGCTATTTAAATCCGAACAGAATACCCGTAAAAGAACTTAAAACAGGTGATGTAGGATATATGGGGTGTTCTATAAAAGAGATAACAAGGTTTGTTGGAGATACAATAACCCATGTAGAAAATGGGGCAAAGGAACCTTTAGCCGGGTATAAAGAAGCGTTACCGATGGTATTTTCAGGATTATATCCGGTAGATAATGACCAATATCAAGATTTGAAAGAGGCATTGGAAAAACTCAAACTGAATGATTCAAGTATTACATTTGAACCTGAAACATCATCTGCATTAGGATTTGGGTTTAGGTGCGGTTTTCTGGGAATGTTACATATGGAAATAGCCCAAGAGAGGTTGGAAAGAGAATATAATCTAACGCTTGTAACAACAGCTCCCAGCGTAATATATAGAGTACATAAAACAAATGGAGAAGTAATAGAAATAGACAATCCCGCAAATTTACCTGATGCACAATATCGAGAATATATAGAAGAACCATATGTAAAAACGACGATAATAACACCAAATGAATATGTAGGATTATTAATGGAATTAGCACAATCAAAACGTGGTATATTCCAAAATATGACATATTTAGATAAAGTAAGGGTATCACTACATTATGAAATACCATTAAGCGAAATAATAACCGATTTTTATGATCAATTAAAATCGAGATCAAAAGGGTATGCAAGTATGGATTATGAATATAGTGATTATAAGCGATCAGATCTTGTAAAATTGGATATTCTTCTTGCGGGGGAAGTTGTAGACGCATTAAGTGCTATAGTACATAAAGATAATGCATTTTATGTGGGACAAAAATTAACAACAAAATTAAAAGATATAATACCCAGACAGATGTTTGAAGTAGCAATACAAGCTGCAATAGGGGGAAGAATAATAGCAAGAACCAATATAAAAGCATTAAGAAAGAGTGTATTGGATAAATGCTACGGCGGAGATATAACAAGGAAAAGGAAACTGCTTGAGAAACAAAAACGAGGAAAGAAGCGAATGAAAGCTGTAGGTCGGGTAGAAGTACCGCAAGAAGCATTTATGGCAGTATTAAGTCTTAATGAAGATTAATAAGGAGGCAAAATGTCGCTTGATAAAGCACTGGTAATGATTTTAGCAGGCGGAGAGGGAAAGAGATTATATCCCCTAACAAGAGATAGAGCGAAACCGGCAGTACCTTTTGGCGGTCGTTATAGAATAATAGATTTTGTAATAAATAATTTTATAAATTCAGGATTTTATAAAATAAAAATATTAACACAATATAAGTCAGATTCATTAAATCAGCATATAGCAAGAAGTTGGCCAATGTCATCTATATTGGGTCAGTATATAGATTTAGTTCCGGCACAAATGAGAACAGACGGAAGTTGGTATCAGGGAACGGCAGATGCGGTATATCAGAATTTAACGCATATACATGACGAAAATCCCCGACAGGTATGTGTATTTGGTGGTGATCATATATATAGAATGGATGTTTCACAGATGATGAAATATCATAAAAAGAAACATTCAGTTTTAACGATATCAGCAATTCCGATACCGATAAAACAAGCAGGTGAGTTTGGAATAATAGAGGTTGATGAAGATTGGCGATTGATAGGTTTTCAGGAGAAACCGAAAGATCCTCCGAAATCAATGCCGAACAGACCTGATATGTGTCTTGCCTCAATGGGAAATTATATATTTGAAGCGGAAGAATTAGTAAAAGAAGTTACGGAAGACGCAAAAAATATAGCTTCACACCATGATTTCGGGAAAGACATAATTCCAAAGATGTTAAAAGATGGAAAAAGAATATATGTGTACGATTTTTCGCAGAATGAATATCTCGGAATGACGGAATCAGAAAGAGGATATTGGCGAGATGTAGGAAGTATAGACAGTTATTGGCAAGCAAACATGGATTTATTGGAATACGAAACAGAATTGAATTTGTATTCAACAGATTGGCCGTTGAGAACATATAATTATAATTTTCCGCCTGCAAAGTTTATTTGGGAAGAAGGTGAAAGAGTTGGCATGGCAACTAATTCATTGGTATCAGAGGGCTGTATAATATCAGGCGGAAGTATATCAAGATGTGTATTATCTCCAAAAGTAAGGATAAACAGTTTTTCCAATGTGACTGATTCTATATTAATGGAAAATGTGACTGTAGGAAGGTATTCTGAGATACGAAAAGCAATAATAGATAAGAATGTAGATATACCTCCATATACAAAGATAGGCATAAATACGGAAGAAGATAAAGCCCGAGGCTTTATTGTATCGGCAAGAGGAATAACCGTTGTACCAAAAGGGGCAAAATTATGATAAAAAAAATTATTATAGGTGTATTTTTATTTATTATAGCAGGAGTTGTAGTATTTTCGCATTTATTAATGCATAAGATACAAGCAGAAATGCAGGAAACACAACTTGAAGCACCAATAGAAATTCCTGAAGCTGGTCTTGTTGAATATCAACAAGCAGATTTTAAAAGGCCTGCAGTGGTAATGTTCTATGTTGATTGGTGTACTTATTGCAGAGGTTTAATGCCATTATTCGCCGAGATTGCAAAAAAATATGCGGATAAATTTGAATTTGTAATTGTAAATTGTGAAAAACCTGAAAATCAAAAAATTGTAGGTGAATTTCATATAACCCAATACCCTTCGATATATATAGAAGACAGAGATCTGGATTTTCAATATCAGCTAAGCATTTTTTCAATACAAAGTATAAAATCGTTTGAAAAAGAGCTGGAAAAACATCTAAAATTAAGAGAAAAATTAACAAAATAAATTTATATAATTTGTTGACAAGAAAAATTTTTGAATATACAATTAGTCCATAATTGGACTATAATTTTAGATATAAAGGAATAATGAATAAAAAAAAATTAAAGGAACAGTCAGAAAAATTATTCAAATTTCACGTTGAAGTTTCAGGATTTTATAATGAATATGCTAAATCAAAAGGATTAACATATTCAGGACTAAAGGTATTATCAATATTAATTGACATACCTGAATGCACCCAAAAAACAATAGCCCAGTATACTTATTTACCGAAACAAACAATAAATGCAATAATAAAGAGTTTGATAAAAAAAGGGATATTAGAATCATTGCAGGAATCAGATAAAGATAAGCGGAATAAAGTAATAAAATTTACGCAAGAAGGATATCAATACGCACAAAAAATAGTGGAAAAAGCAAAAGAGATTGAATATAGAGCTTTAGACAGTATAGGAGAAGAAAAAAGAAATGCGTTAATAGAAGCAGTGAGTCTGTTTAGAGATAATTTAAAAATAATATAAGAGGAAAAGAAATGAATTATAAGAAATATCAATGGATAATATTTTTAACAGTAATAATAGTAGTACCAATGGTATATCAAAAAGTAAAGGGTGTAGTAGCCGGGATAGCACAACAACAAGCAATGAGTGCTCCCAAGGTTGTACAAATAATGAATCCGATAAAACAGGCAATATATTCAGAATCAGAGTCAGCCGGAAGAATAGAAGCGAAGTATAGTGTAGATGTAGTAGCGAGAATAAACGGATGGCTTCAAAAAAGATTTTTTGATGAAGGAGCAAAAATCAAAAAAGGTCAAACATTATTTTTGATTGAACAAGATCAGTATAAAAATGCTGTTAATAATGCCGCAGCGAATGTAAGACAGAGCCAGGCATCATATACTAATGCGGAACAAGAATTGTCAAGAGCAAGTGAACTAGTAAAACAAGATTATGTAAGTAAATCGTACTATGATGAAGCGTTAGCAACAAGAAACAGGACAAAAGCAGCATTAGATGCGGCAAAAGCACAATTAGCAGATGCTAAATTAAATTTAGGCTATACAAAAATTACATCACCTATAGACGGAAAAATCGGAAAAATCATAATTACCGAAGGAAACCTTGTAAATACGCAATCAGGCCCATTAGCAAGGATAGTAAGTGTAAGCCCTATTTATGTATATTTTAATTTAAAAAGCGGTGAATTTTTGAAATTTAAGAAAGCAGATACAAATGCTGATTTTAGTAATATGAATGTACAAATTCAATTGGCGGATGGAAGTTTATATAATGAAATAGGGAAAATAGAATTTGTAAATAATGAAGTAGATCCTACAACCGGAACAATAAGTTTAAGAGCTACATTTGAAAATGCAGATGAGTTATTAGTTCCCGGAGATTTTGTAAAAGTAATAGTAAAATCAACAGAACCCCGAGATGTAATAATGGTACCGCAATCAGCTGCATTAAATGACGCACAAGGTTATTATGTTTGGGTAATAGATGAAGAAAATAAAGCACAAAGAAAGAATATAACGGTAACGGAAGAAATAAATAAAAATTGGGTAGTAGAAGACGGAATCAAAGAAGATGATAAAATAGTGGCAAAAGGTGTTCAGAGTATACGTATGCCTGGACAAGTTGTAAAAACTGAAACATATGAAGAACCAACAATACAAGAAGAATCAAAATAACGGAAAAACGGTAGAGCTATGGAAGATAATAAAAAGAAAAATAATTTATATTTCTTTATAACCAAGCCGAGATTTGCAATGGTTATATCGATATTTATAACGCTGATAGGTATAGTATCAATATTTGGTTTGCAATTGGAAAAATATCCTAATATTACGCCGCCGCAGGTAACAGTATCCGCCTCATATCCCGGTGCAAGTGCGGCAGTAATAGAATCATCTGTTGCATCAATACTGGAATCTCAAATAAACGGTGTTGAAAATATGATATATATGTCATCAACATGTTATGATGAATCATATGAATTAAGTATATATTTTAAGGTAGGAACGAATAAAGATATAAACCTTGTAAATGTACAAAACAGAATATCGCAGGTAGAGGCATTATTACCGGAGGATGTAAAACGATTAGGAGTAACAGCTACAAACGGAGTAGCCGGAGCCGGTGCTTGTATATTGGATTTAGTTTCAAATGACGGATCTTGGAGTCAATTAGACTTAACAAATTACGCAAATATATATATAAAAGATGAAATAAAAAGATTAGACGGTGTCGGAGAAGTAAACGTATTCGGAGCCGGTGATTATAGCATGAGAATATGGCTGGATCCTCAAAAAATGGCTAACTTAAATGTTTCAGTAAGTGAAATTCAAGCTGCCATTCAAACCCAAAATGTACAGGTATCATCAGGTGCATTAGGATCACTTCCAAGTAAATCCAATCAAACCTTAAGAATGACATTGATGACGAAGGGAAGATTAATAGAACCTGAAGAATTTGAAAATATAATAATAAGATCGAATACAGACGGTTCAAGTATACGTATAAAAGATGTGGCAAGGGTTGAACTTGGTGCATACAGTTATGATAAATTAGGGTTAATCGGGGGTAAGCCTGTAGCCGTAATACAAGTAGTACCATTACCCGGAGCAAATACTATAAGTATTGTAAATCTTGTAACCAAAAAGGCAGCAGAAATTAATAAAACACTTCCGAATTCATTAGAAATAAAAATGATGCATGATGATTCCAAGTTTATACGAGAATCCATGAAAGAAGTTGTATTCACGATTTTAATGACATCATTAATTGTAATACTTGTAATATTTATATTCTTAGGCGATTGGAGAGCAACGTTAGTACCTTGTGTAACAATTCCTGTATCGTTGGTAGGTACTTTTGCTGCATTACCGGTATTTGGAATGTCAATAAACTTACTGACATTGTTTGCAATGGTACTGGCGGTAGCGGTTGTAGTAGATGACGCTATTGTTGTTATAGAAAACGTAAAAAGGCATTTGGAGGATGGTAAAACTCCGGTTGAAGCGACACAGATAACAATGCAGGAAGTAGGCGGTGCATTGGTAGCTATGGCAATGGTATTAATGGCAGTATTTGTTCCTGTTTCATTTGTATCAGGCTTATCAGGCTTAATGTACAGACAATTTGCGGTATGTATTGCCGTGTCAATTGCACTATCAGCGATATGTGCATTAACTTTATCACCTGCAATGTGTTCAATAATATTAAGACCTGAAGACCCCAACAGAAAACCTTCAAATTTTATTACTGCATTTATAAAAAAAGTATTTATGGCTTTTGATGAAAAATTTGATAAAGTAACCGAATGGTATTTAACGGTCGTTAAGAAATTTGTATATAATAGAACGTTAACACTGGTTTTATATACTATTTTATTAGGATTAATGGGATTTTTATTCTATATAATTCCGACGGGATTTATTCCGGATGAGGATCAGGCAGTAGTAATGGCACAGGTAGTATTACCTCCCGGTTCAGCTTTAAATAAGACTCAGGAAGTATTATTAAAACTAACCGATGAAATAAAACAAATAGATGGAGTAGTGCCAGAAAGAATTATTACATTCGCAGGTATGGGGCCAACCAATCAAGCATTTTGTATTATTCCATTGGAAGATTGGGATGAAAGAAAAGTATATCCTTGGACATGGGTAATAAGAAAAATTCAGGGGAAACCTACAGATCTGTCACATAACGGAATATTAAAAGAGGTAAGAGCAAAAATAGCAAAAATAAATGAAGCCTCAATAGCAGCATTTTCACCGCCTGCAATATCAGGTATGAGTATGTTAGGCGGATTTGAGTTTCAAATGCTTTCAAAAGGTGAACATTCACTTCAAGATATAGAAAAATTCGCAAATCAATTAACAGTAGCTGCAAATTCCGATCCGGGATTAAGCAGTGTATATACAACATATCAGGCAAATGTACCGCAATACAGATTAAATATTGATTATGAAAAAGTTTTAGCACAAAATGTTAATATACAGGAATTATATTCAACGATGGCTTCAACTTTAGGTTCATATTACGTAAATGACTTTAATAAATTAGGTCGTGTATTTAAGGTACAAATGCAGGCAGAAGACGATTTCAGAAATAAAGCAACAGATCTTCAAAAAATATATGTAAAAAATATGAAGGGTCAAATGGTGCCGTTAATGACAATGATAAATATAGAGCAAACAGTAGGAGCGGCTTCCATTACAAGATTTAATCAGTATAGAAGTGTACAATTTTCAGGTCAGGCAGCTTCAGGAAAGAGTTCAGGAGAAGCAATGAAATCAATGGAAAATGTAGCTATAAAAACATTGCCTAAAGACGTAGGATATGATTGGTCAGGTACATCATTACAAGAACGTGAATCATCAGGACAAACAGGTATAGTAATAGCATTAGCATTAACATTTGTATATTTGTTCTTGGTAGCACTATATGAAAGTTGGTCAATACCAGTAGCGGTACTTTTAATAGCACCTGTTGCAGCATTGGGAGCATTAATATTCCAAATGATGTTAGGACAATCTTTTGATTTGTATTCACAGGTTGGTATGATAGCATTAATAGGTATTGCAGCAAAACAATCAATATTAATTGTAGAATTCGCAAAAGATTTACATGAAAACAAAGGTTTAAGCATAGAAGAAGCGGCAATAGAAGCTGCAAGAATAAGATTCAGAGCTATTATGATGACTGCATTAGCATTTGTATTCGGTGTATTGCCGATGGTATTTGCAACCGGAGCAGGTGCCCAAAGCCGAGTTTCTGTTGGTTCTACAGTATTCGGAGGTATGACTGCGGCAGCAACAATAGGTACTATTTTAACTCCTGTTTTCTATGTGTTGGTTCAATCCTTTGTTGAATCAATGGCAAAGAAAAAAAAGGCAAAGCAAAATAATTAATGAAAAAGAGTAGAGTGGAAAAAATGAATAAAAAATTATTTATATTGATTGTTTTAATAATTTCAAATCCTGTTTTCGCAGATGAAAACCCGTTTCGAGAAGAGGTAATAAATGAATTGCCTCCGGATATAGTTCAAGTTCAACCTGATAATGAGGTAAAAGTTCCTTTTACTCAAAAAATTAAAAATAAATTTAAAAAGTCAAATTCACCTAAAGCTGATTTGGCTCAAAATGTAAAAGTTGAAGAACCTGATAAAAAAATGTTGGATTCTATAAAAAAAGAACAAAAGGAACAGAAAAAAAAAGATAAAAAATTAAAAAAACAGCAAAAAAAACAATCGAAAAAAACTGAAAATCAATCTGATATAAATAATATTAACTATGTATCAAATGATCAAACAGAAATACCGGCCGTAAATACAGAGAATAAAGATACGACTGTGTTAACAGATACTGCATATCAAGGAAGTGTAAATACAACAAAAATAATGGAAGTTGATGAATGTGTAAAAATAGCATTAGAAAAACATCCGGCAATTTTATCGGCAATGGGGAATGCAGAAATATATAAAAGTAAGATAGCTCAAGCGTGGGCAAATTATTTTCCGACGATTTCAGCGGGATTAAGTTATTCAAGAAATGATATGCAAATGTCTAATTTTGCATTTCCGACACAAGTATATGATATGTTTTATACTCCAACAGTATCAGGTAATATGTTATTATTTGATTTTGGGAAAACAAAAGCACAGGCAGATATGGCAAAAAGGACATATGAAGCTGCTAAGTACGGATTGCAAACCAGTATTAATTCAGTTATTTTTGCGGTAAAACAGGCATATTATAATCTTTTATTTGCTCAACAACAGGTAAAAGTTTATGAAGATACCGTAAAAGATTATAAAATGCATTTAGAACAAGCAAAGGCATATTATGATATAGGTACAAAACCGAGAATAGACGTTTTAACGGCAGAACAAAATTTAGGGAAAGCAAAGTTAGGGCTAATACAGGCACAAAATACTTTGAAGATTGCATATGTACAATTATCCAATGCGATGGGAACACCGGAGTATTCAGACTATGATGTAACGGATAAATTAGCGACGAAGGTGTATGACATAACTGTAGAAGAAGCAGTTAAGACGGCATTTGAAACAACACCTGAATTATTGGCAGCAAAGAAAAAAGCAGATGCTTCAGAATTATTGATAAGAGCTTCAAAAAGAGCATTTACTCCTAATATATCAGGTTTTGCGTCATATTCAAGAGGAGGAAAGCGAGTTGATACTGATTATGGATATCAAATCGGGGCTCAATTAAATTATCAGACTGTAAATTTGTTGCAATTAAAAAAGCAGACGGATGAAGCAAAAGCAACATACAAAAAAGATCTTGCAGATTATGAAAATACAAAACAGACAATATATTTAGAAGTAAAACAGGCATATCTGAATTTAACAACGGCACAAGAGAGTATAGGTGTGGCAAAGTTATCAATGGATCAGGCAAAAGAACAATATGAACAAGCGTCAGGACGGTATAAAGTAGGGCTTGGAGATGCAATAGAATTAAAAGATGCCGAAACAACATACAGAAATTCTCAATTGGATTATTTTAATACACTCTTAAATTACCACGTATCAGCTGCAAATCTTGAAAAATATATGGGAGTTCCGTTAAAAATGTCAGATAAAGATTTATTATAGACTATCAATAAAAAGAATTATATAATAATGATATGCAAACAGAAAAAGAAGAAATAGATAAATTAGAGCAGGCACATATTGATTTTATATCAACTGTAAGTCATGAATTGAGAACTCCTCTAACAAGCATAAGAGGTTTTGCAGAAACATTATTATCTTCTTATGATAAATTGACTCCTGAGCAGAGAGAAAAATTTTTACTGATAATAAAAGATCAATCAAACAGATTAATAAATCTGGTAGAAAATCTTTTAACAGTATCCAAAATGCAATCTGATAAAGAATTAATGGTTTATAAAGCTGTCGATGTTATTCCTGTAATAGAATCATGTATTCAAATAATAAAAAATCAATATAAAACACATCAATATGAATGTAATTTTGAAAAAAATATACCCAAAATTCTGGTGGATTCTGATAAATTACAACAGATATTGATAAATCTTCTTGATAATGCATCAAAATATTCATCAGAGAATTCAATTGTTACGGTAATAGTAAAACAAAATTATGATGAAGATTTAGTAATTATAACTGTAAAAGATCAAGGAGCAGGTATAAAAGAGGAAGATATTACAAAGATATTTAATAAATTTTCAAGAATAGATTCTCCATTAACAAGAAAAATACAAGGAAATGGGTTAGGACTATTTATAACGAAAACATTGGTAGAAAAAATGCAAGGAAAAATAGATGTAAAAAGTTCACCGTTAGGGAGTGAATTTATAATAACGTTTAAAGCTGCAACATTAGAAGATAATGGGATAAAAAAGATTAAAGAGTAGGTTATGTATTTAAAAGTTGTATTAATAATAGATAAAAGGATAGAACAATCAACAAAATACAAAAAGATATTAGAAAATACAGATATTACGGTATTTGTAGCATCGGAATTTTCAAGTGCATTGAAATATATGAATGACTATGAACCTGATTTAATACTAATTTCAGATAGTATGGATTTTGATATAAAAAAAATAATAGGACAAATAAGAGTTTTAACTTATAATATTCGTCCGGCGATAGTGGCATTATCGAAATCAGATCATATTCAAGACAGAATAGATATTTTAGATTCCGGAGCAGATGATTTTTTAAGTGAACCGATAAATAATGAAGAATTTAAAGCAAGAATCAATGCCCATATAAGAAGAAGTTTTGAAAGTGATTTTTCCGAAAAAACGATGTTATTTGATTCAAAAATTTCATATAAAATTATAAAGCGGATATTGAATGATAAGCAAGAATGGTCAATCATGCTTATAGATATAGACAATCTGGAATTTTACAAAGAAATATATGGAGAATTAGCAGCCGATAAATTACTTCAAACATATTCAGCAATAATAAAATCAGCGATAGATACAAATGATTATATAGGGCAATTATCAAAAGATGATTTTATAGTAATAACGGATAATGAAAAAGCGGAAAAGATAGCGAATTATCTTGTATATGCATTTGATACTGTTGTTTCAAAATTTTATTCGGAATCTGACGCCAAAAGAGGTTTTATGTTTATGCATGGAGATGATCTTGCGGAAGATAAAGTTAATTTGGTTACAACGAGTATTGGAGTTATATCAAATAAATATAGAAAATATAATGACTTAAGGCAGGTAATAGGCTCATTAATTTCGACTCATAAACTGGCAAAATATAAAACAGGTTCAAATTATGTAATAGAACGTCCTGAAATAAGTGCTGAAAATGCGATAGAGAAAAAAGAAATTAATAACAAAATATTAATAGCAGAACCTGATGAAGCACTTTCTATTTTATTGGAAGCAACTGCAAGACTTCAAGGATATAATGTAAAAGCTGTATATGAATATGATGAAATAATATCAGCAATACAAGAGTATAATCCTTCAATAGTAATATTAGATGCAGGAAATACTGAGACATTGGAAGGTCTTGAAATATGCAGAAAACTAAAATATGATTCAGTGAATTTAAACATCAATATAATATTTACAACGACCCTTCATAATAAAGAAATGGTATTAAATGCGGGAGCGGATTTATATTTACCCAAACCCTATGAATTGTCTGTTATGTTTGGCTGGATAAAAAAATTTAATGAAAATTTTAATAAGTAAAGGAGATAGTAATGAAAGTAAAGATAGAAAAAAAGTCGATTTTAGATATTGATTCTGATGTAATTATAGTAAATTTGTTTGAAGGAATAAAAAATCCGGGCGGTGTTACCGGAGTAGTAGATAAGGCTTTTAAAAAAATAATATCTGAATATGTTATAAAACAAGAGAAATTTGAAGGTAAATACGGAGAAATATATGAACTTCCAATGATACAAGAGGGGAAGAAAATATATATAGCAGGTCTTGGAAAACAGAAAGAATTTACATACGGAAAGATTAGAAATATAACTGCGAAAGCAATAAGGAAAGCGAAAACTACAAAAACAGCAAAGAAAATAGTTTCAATATTGCATGGAGCAGGAATTGCGGGATTAGATCCGAAAATATGTGCTCAAATGATAACAGAAGGGGCAATATCCGGGGCATATGAATTTGATAAATACAAAACGGAAAAAGAAGAATTAACAATAAAAGAATTTATAATAGCTGAAACTGATTCACAAAAGTATAAGGAAGCAAAAAAAGGAGTTGAAATCGGATTAATAACTGCGGAAGCTGTAAATAATGCAAGAGATTTAATTAATGAATCATCTCAATATTTGTATCCCGAAACATTAGCGAAGTATGCACGGGAAATAGGAGTAAAGACAACAGTATATGATAAATCACAGATAAAGAAAATGGGAATGAACGCATTTTTAGCTGTGGGACAGGGAAGTATACATGAGCCGAAATTAATACATATGGAATATAAACCGGAAAACCCCCGCAAGAAAGTAGCTATAGTAGGGAAGGGAATAACATTTGATGCGGGAGGTCTGGATATAAAGCCGCCGGCATCAATGTTAACGATGAGAGATGATATGTCAGGTGCTGCGGCAGTTATATCAGCAATTAAGGCAATATCCGAGTTAAAATCAGATGTAGAGGTTCATGCAATAGTAGCTGCATGTGAAAATATGCCGTCAGGAAGTGCATATAAGCCGGGAGATGTAATAATAGCAAAGACGGGAAGAAGTATAGAAATAGATAATACGGATGCGGAAGGAAGAGTAACATTGGCAGATGCATTGGCATATGCCGAAGAGTTAAATGTTGATGAAATTATAGATATTGCGACATTAACAGGAGCTTGTATGGTTGCATTAGGTACAGTTGCATCGGGAATAATGGGAAATGATGATAAAAAAATAAAGAGATTTATATCACTGGCAGATGAAATAGGTGAAAGATATTGGCAATTGCCAATGTATGAAGAATATGGCGAAACGTTAAAAAGTGATATAGCAGATACAAAAAATACAGGCGGAAGAATGGGCGGTGCATCTGCAGCCGGAATCTTTTTATCTAAATTTATAAAGAACACACCTTGGATTCATATTGATATTGCAGGCAGTGCATTTCTGGAAAAAAGAAATGAAGAAGGAATTAAAGGTGCAACAGGTATTGGGATAAGAAGTTTGATAAAATATATAACAGAGTAGGATAATAAAAGTGCCGTACTTTATCGCAGACATTCTTGGAATTGGCATAGCGGAATTTTAACTTTTGTCTAAATTGTTTATATTTGTCTTGAAATTTCATTTGCTTAAGCCTGTTGTTTGTTCACCTTTTGATGTTCTAACTTAGGCGTTCGCTAACTGTGCCTACACGGAATTCCGTTAATCCGACTTTAAAACGGAATCTGGCGGCACTCATTTTAGAGCCATTGTTATTCGAGCTTTGCCCTTTCGTAAATTTCGCTCTCTTGGAATTGGCATAGCGACCTCTTTAAAGTTTAGATTAACTTATTTATAAATAATCTGCGAAGCAAAAAAAGTTGATAAATATGTTTGACAATATTAAGAAAAAGGAAAAAATGGATAAGAAAAAAAATAAAAAAATAAAAGATATATATAAAGAGATAAAAAAAGTAAATATTAATAAAACTGAAAGTATTTCTTTATATGAAATAAAATCTGAAACAGATGAAAAAACAATATTAATAATAGGAGTTTTTCATGGCGAAGAGCCGCAGGGAGAATATTTAATAAATAAATTTTTTCAAACTGAATGTAAAAATTTAAAAAATAGATTATTAGTTGTTCCTTGTTTAAATCCTACCGGGAGAAAGAGAAATCAAAGACAAAATGAAAATGGAATAGATTTAAACAGAAATTTTCCCACCGAAAATTGGAAATTAGTAGAAAACAAAGAATATTATGGAGGAAAAGAGAGTGCGAGTGAAATTGAAACAAGATTCATAATAGAAATATTAAAAGAGAATAAAATAGATGCAATATTAACGATTCATGCTCCATTTGGAATTGTAAACTATGATGGGCCAGCTAAAGAGCTTGCGGAAAAGATATCAGAAATAACAGGATATAAAGTAGAAGCAGATATAGGGTATCCGACTCCCGGAAGTTTCGGAAATTATGCAGGCGTAGAGAGGAATATACCAACAATAACATTAGAATTACCGGAGAATGAAACAAACGAATCATTATGGCAGAATAATAAAAATGTATTTGAGTATTTGGCATATGAGTATTAATTACTAATTTTGGAGTGGCATTTTTAAAGGGTGAGAGCAACTTTACTGTTGAGACACCAGATTAAATACAAAAAGTAGTAGGGTAGACTAAAATCTACCCTACTGCATAGCGAAGGGGCTGAAATGAGCGGCAGCGAAAGCGAACGAATAACAAGCCCCAAGAGAGCAAATTTCAAGAGAGCAAGCACAATGTTGCAACACTAGATTAAATTTTTGTCTGTTATATAATTTTTTTATTAAGGGAGTGTAAACATGTTAATAGTTATGCAAAGTCAAGTAAGTGAAGAAAAAATAGAAAAAGTAGTAGATTATATAAAACAAAAAGGTTTTGATGCTCATATATCAAAAGGTGAAGATCATACGGTAATAGGAGCGGTTGGAAGAAAAGTAATAGATAAAAGAGATATAGAACTTTTAGACGGAGTAAAAGAAGTCATAAGAATATCATCACCGTATAAATTGGTAAGCCGTGTTTTTAAGAATTCAGATACAGTAATAGAAGTAAATGGTGTAAAAATAGGCGGTGGATATACTGCAATGATAGCAGGGCCATGTACAATTGAAACATACGATCAAATGGAAACAACAGCAAAAAAATTAAGTGAATGCGGAGTGAAAATATTAAGAGGCGGAGCATTTAAGCCGAGAACTTCTCCGTATGCATTTCAGGGTTTGGGAGAAGAAGGACTTAAAATTATAAGAGAAGTAGCAGATAAGTATAATATGGCTGTTACATCAGAAGTGATGGAAGTTTCACAAATACCGATGTTTGAGAAATATGTAGATATTCTTCAAGTTGGTGCAAGAAATATGCAAAATTTTAATTTGTTAAAAGGTCTTGGAGAAGTAAGAAAACCTGTTTTGTTAAAAAGAGGATTATGTTCAACAATAGAAGAATGGCTAATGTCAGCAGAGTATATAATGGCAGGTGGTAATAGGGAAGTAATTCTTTGTGAAAGAGGAATAAGAACATTTGAACATATGACAAGAAATACTTTAGATTTGTCAGCAATACCTGTTGTTCAAAAAATAAGCCATTTGCCAATAGTAGTAGATCCGAGTCATGCAACAGGATTAAGAGATAAGGTTGCTCCTATGTCAAAAGCCGCATTGGCAGCAGGTGCAGATGGTTTGATCATTGAAGTTCATAATAGTCCTGAAACAGCATTATGTGATGGAGCACAATCACTTCATATTGAAGAATATGAAAATTTACATAAAGAATTGCTTGAACTTTCCAAAGTTTTGCATAAAACTTTGGTTTAGTATTATGCCTCATATTTGTTACGGTTAATTCCGCTTTAAAGTTGGATTAGTTTCAAGACAAATATTAAATAAGTTAAACCAAACTTTAAAGGTGCCGCTGTACTGAACCCGAGTATCGAAGGGGGGGAAAAAAAATGAAATGCAGCGAAAACGAGCGAATGACAAACCCCAAGAGAGCAAGTACAAGGTTGAGACACTAAATTAAATGGTTATCAAAAGTTACGGATTATTTGCAAAAAATAAAGACTGTATATATTTAATCTAGTGTCGCAACATTACGCTTGCTCCTCGCAACCGTAATGTTGCTCACCTTTTCAATACGCCACTCGCAAATTTTTACTCACACCTTCGGCTTATCGTAAAAATTTACTCGGACAATTTATATACAGTCTTTTAAAAATTAAAAGGAAAAATTATTTAACTTTAAGTACAATTGCATCTGTAATATCATCGCCGCCCATTAAAACAGAACTTTTAGCAAGAACAAGATTATAACCCTTTGCTTTTGCATCTGCGGTAATAATATTAGAAATATTTTTATCTATTTCAGCTAAACTTGCTTGGTATGCTTTTGTATTAGCTTCAATTTTAGCTTTTATTTCTTTATCATATTTTGCTTGAAGAGCTGCTTTCTTTTTTTCATCTTTTTCTTTTTCAACAGCGGCATTAGCAGTACTTACATATTTAATAAATTCATTATTCTTTCTGGTATTTTCGTCTTTAAGTGCTTTAACTTTACTTGAAGCGTCAACTACTTTTGGAATATTTACAACTGCTACCTTAAAATTTGAAGGTACATCAGAAACTGCAAAATTATTTGCAGAAAAACCGATAATAAATGCAAATATTGCTATTGATAATAATTTCCAATAATTTTTCATATTTTACTCCTTTTTTTATGACAATTATAACATTTATTTAAAATCTTTTCAAATTACCTTAATGAATTATATTTTTAAATTCTTGATGGAATCTTTAAAATTAGGTCTTAAAATACCTTTTTCAGTAATTATTCCCGTAATAAGTTCATTTGGAGTGACATCAAATCCCGGATTAATAATATTAACATCTTTTGCACAGATCCAATCACCGTTAATATGAGTAACTTCTTCATGAGAACGTTCTTCAATCGGTATTTCATTTCCTGAATTTATGGAAGTATCGATTGTAGATAAAGGTGCA
This sequence comes from Candidatus Gastranaerophilales bacterium, assembly GCA_947588785.1. Classification (GTDB taxonomy): domain Bacteria; phylum Cyanobacteriota; class Vampirovibrionia; order Gastranaerophilales; family Gastranaerophilaceae; genus Avigastranaerophilus. The sequence goes on along the minus strand of CANPZN010000010.1, from coordinate 9,373 downwards.
GCAATATAAAACGGAATATTGTGGTATTTTGCGGCAATAGCAACTGTAAAAGTACCTATTTTATTAGCAGTATCACCATTTGCTGCAATTCTGTCCGCTCCGACGATAACCAGATCAATCATGCCTTTAGACATAAAATAAGAACACATTCCGTCGGTAATAAGAGTAGTAGGAATACCGTCTTGAGTAAGTTCCCAGGTTGTCAATCTTGCTCCTTGCTGGCGAGGCCGTGTTTCATCTGCAAAAACTTTAATGGTAGGATCTTTAGCGTAAGCACTTCTAATAACTCCAAGAGCTGTACCATAACCTACGGTGGCTAAAGCTCCGGCGTTGCAGTGAGTTAAGATTGTTGCACCTTTAGGAACTACTTCCGCCCCAAAATCGCCCATTGTTTTATTTATTTTAATATCCTCATTTTCAAGTAGTATTCCGTTTTCAATAACGGCATTAACGATATCATAAACCGAACCTTGAGTTTTTTTAGCTAAATCCATTTGTTTATTGACTGCCCACATTAAATTTACGGCTGTAGGACGTGATGATTTAATGTAATCAGACTTTTTTTGTAATTCTTTTAAAAATTCATCACGATTTGTTATATTTTTGGAAAGTTCCATAGAAGCAAGTGCCACACCATGAGCACCTGCTATGCCTATTGCCGGGGCTCCTCTGATTATCATATTTTTTATGGCTTTATACATTTCTTCTGATGTTTTGATATCAACTGTCTTAAATTCATAAGGCAGTAATGTTTGATCTATCATCTTAGAACAATTATCTTTCCATTCAATGGTTTTAATTTTTGATTTAAATGACATAAATTACCTCTTTTTTGTATATATAAATTGATAAAAATATCCTGTTAAAAATCCTGAAAAAGCATTAAATAAGGCACTTAACAGTGATCCTAAAAATATTCCGCCCATAACAAAAATATAATTTTGAAATAAAACTTTTACCCAAAACAGTGAAGCTGTTTTAAATATTGTGTCGATTAATAAGGCACAAGGTAGAAAAATTACTGAAAATCCTATAAATCCAAAAAAACCTGAAATTCCGCCGATCATTATGCCTTGATCTGTATTTATGTATAATTCGCTGTCGTACTGTGAATCTGATTGATTGGAAATTTGCTGTCTTTCCTTTTGCTCACGTTCATTATTTTGAGATTTACTCGGATGTAATCTTAACAAGTTTAAATTTTTAAAATATATTAAAATAAATGGGGCTAAAAAAAACATTACAATACAAATAATTAAATTTGTAAATAATGGGATGATAGCTAAAAGTCCGGCAATGGCACTTGTTAACATTGAAACAATTATAATTATTTTAAATAAAGATCTGTCAACCATGATAACCTCAATTAAGTATTATTATAATTTTTACAAGATATAAAATCAGATCTTAAACAACAAAGGGCAATGGCAATTGAATCAACAGTATCATCAAGTTTTGGAAGTTTTTTATATTTAACAGACATTTCAACTAACTTTGCGACTTCATTTTTTGAAGCTCTTCCATAACCTGTAATCATTTGTTTAACTTCAATTGGGGTGTATTCATAGATAGGAATATTATTTTTTTCAAGAACTGATAAAATAACTCCCCTTGCTTCAGCAACAGGGATAATTGTTTTTTGATTTTTAAAGTAGAAAAGTTTTTCTATACCTGCTGTTTGAGGTTTGTATTTATCAATTATTGTTTGTAAATCGGTTTGGATTTCAAATAATCTTGACGCATCAGATTTAGTTTTATCTGTTTGGATTGAACCTGATGTAGTTAATATACATTCATTTTCATTTGTATCTAAAATACTGTAGCCAACAATAGCCAGCCCCGGATCTATGCCTATAATTCTCATTTATTACGGTCTAATCCTATCCATTAATCTTGGGAACGGAATAGTTTCACGTACATGAGAAAGTCCGCAAATCCAAGCAACGGTTCTTTCAATACCGAGTCCAAACCCGGCATGCGGAACAGACCCATATTTTCTTAAGTCTAAATACCAATCAAATATTTCTTCAGATAGACCCTGTTCATTTATTTTTGTTCTTAATTTTTCAAGATCATCTTCACGCTGTCCTCCGCCAATCATTTCACCATAACCTTCAGGTGCAATGACATCAACACAAGCGGCTTTATTTCCGTCTTGTTTCATATAAAATGCTTTAACTGCCATCGGATAATGATGAATCATAACAGGTTTATCAAATTCTTCTGAAATTAATGTTTCTTCATCACCGCCGAAATCTTCGCCCCAAGGCGTATTATTACCTTTTTTATGAAGTATTTCGATTGCTTCATCGTAAGAAATTCTTGGAAACGGGCGTTTAATATTTTCTAATTTTGAAATATCTCTTTCAAGAGTTTCAAGATCAGCTCTATTATGTTCCAAAACTTGTTGAACAATGTATTCAATAAATTCTTCAGCTAAATCCATGTCATCATAGATATCAGCAAATGCTATTTCCGGTTCTACCATCCAAAATTCCGTAAGATGACGTCTGGTCTTAGATTTTTCAGCTCTGAATGTCGGGCCGAAACAATAAGCTTTTCCTACTGCCATTGCAGCTGCTTCCATATATAATTGTCCTGATTGTGTCAGATATGCTTTTGTATCAAAATAATCAGTTTCAAAAAGATTTGTTGTACCTTCACAAGCATTAGGGGTAAATATTGGTGCATCTACAAGGGTAAACCCGTGTGAATCAAAAAAGTCACGTACTGATTTTATAATTCTGTGACGTATGTTCAAAATAGCTTTTTGTTTTAAAGAACGCAACCATAAATGCCTGTGTTCCATTAAAAAGTGTGTGCCGTGTTCTTTCGGGGTAATTGGATAATCATTTGCAATCGAAATAACTTTAATATCCTTAGCATCAAGCTCGAATCCAATTTTTGAACGATCATGTTTTTTTACGGTTCCTGTTATTTCTACGGAACTTTCCTGCGGAATTCTATCTGCCGATTCAAAAACTTCATCAGAAACATTACCTTTGAATACAACAGCTTGAATTTCTGCAGTACCATCACGCAATTGCAGAAAATGAAGTTTTCCGCTTGAACGTTTATTATATAACCAGCCTTGAAGTGTTACTTCTTTTCCTTCATAGTCTTTAATGTCACGTATCCAAATTTTTTTCATAAAAAATTAACCCTTTTGTTATTTAAAATACTTGTGGGTTAATTTTATCATATTTTCATTATAAAAACTATAAATTATCAATAATTTTTTGAATTTCAGAGTTTGTTTCTTCACAAGCTGTTGATTGTAAAATTCTATTTATGGAAGAAGCCGGTTCATCGGTATTTTCAACTTGTATTTTTTTAGAGCTTGAATGTGAATCTAAATATCTTTGAATTGCTTCAATAGATTCTTTTGTATTACCGATTAAACTTTTATATTTACCCTTTTTTACGAATTGGAACATAATGAAATTCTCCTTATTAAAAAAATATAATGCCTTCCTATTTATTTTTTTACTCGGCATAAATTTTATTTGACCAAAGCAAACTTAGCCTTTATGCGTGGCATTGAAAAGTTGAAGCTAATGAAAATTTACTCCGATATATTGATAATATAGAAATCGGAAGATAAGGAATTAAACTTTAATAATAAATACTTAATTGTTGATAATTCTTAACAAAATTATAAATTTAAATCTTTAACTAATTTTTTTGTAACGATATTCCAGGCTTTTTCATTCGGATGTCCATCATAAATTAAATACTGTTCATCAAGTAAATTGACATTTAATTCTTTTGTTAAATCATAAACAATAAAATCTTTTTCTAATTCTTTCCATCTGTTGATTTGTTCAAATTCTTTAAATCTTGTGAAAGAATCAATACCGACTATGGGAAATTTTATAATAATAAATTTTATATTGGGAAATCTTTTTTGAAGTTCATATTTTGCTTCTAAAAAGTGGATTTTAAGTAAGTCAAAATTTTCATTATAAACATCATTTGTTTCTTTAAAATGTTTTTGAATGATAAATTTATCAACTAATGATTTTACTATATTAAGTCTGCAAAATTGCAATAGTATATTTTTATTTTCAACAAGATGGTTATTTTTTACATTATATCCTACCATTATAGGAGTATAAATAGCATATTTATCAAAGTAAATTCTGTCAAATTGAAGAGGAATATATACCCAAATCGCATATTCAGGCGGATTACTTTTATAATCAGGAAGTAGTGTCTGATAAAATTCTTTATTTTTAGTTTGCCAAACAAGAGTAGCCGGCCCCATGCTTCCAAAAGCTCTGTTATAAACAGTTCTCCCGGTTAAATCTGATAATTGTCCGGCAAAATTATGTTCTAAAGCTAATCCGTCAGCAACAGAACAACCGAAAATAATAATTGATGATTTGTTTTTATCATTTCCTACGGCAATTCTCTTGTAAGATGTTAAAAAGTTTTTTGAAAAATTTTTATAATAATTTTTAAAAGGAATCAACCTTAGTGAATATTTAAATTTTGGAATACTTTGCTTAAATTCTTCTGAATGTATATCAAGATTTCTGTTAATAAAATTTTGTTTTTCCACATTAACGGAAGTTAAATAATTTTTATATGTAATAGCAAAATCTGTTGCTAATATTATTAAAAGAATTATTATTAAATTTAATAATAGTTTTTTCATAAATTTAAATCTTTAACTAATTTTTTTGTAACGATATTCCAGGCTTTTTCATTCGGATGTCCATCAGGGAATGTATATTCATCTGATGTAATATCAACATCAAGAACATCTTTTAAATCGTATACTAAAAAACCTTCATCTTCAAGTTCTTGCCATCTCTTTGTTGTATAAGAATTTAATAATGAATAAGAGTCCATATCATTAGAAGTCATAACTCCAAACGGATGTTTAATAATTATAAATTTTACATTTGGATATCTTTTTTGCAGTTCTTTTCTTGCTTCTTCAAAGTGTAATTTTATTAAATCAAAATTTTTATCATCATTTTTTTTATTAAGATAAATTTTAGAAAAAATAATGTTTTGAAAGAAATTAGAAATTAAATAAAATCTGTTTAACTGAAGTGTTAAAGGATTCTTTTCGATTAATTTTCCATTGTTTTCTTCGTATCCTAAATAAACATTAATATGACCATATTTATGCTCATAAATTCTTCTTAAATGGTCAAGAATATAAATATAAATTACATAATCAACAGGTTCTTTTATATCCTCATAAAACTCTTTTTGTTTAGTCTGCCAGACCATTTGCCCGAGTCCGAATCCTGAAAAACCTCTGTTGTACACAGTGTAATTTGTTAAATTGGATAATTTATACTCAAATGTTTCGTTATCTTCAAGAAAAGCACCTTCAGCAAAGGAACAACCAAATACTATAATTGCTTTTTGTCCGTTTTTATTAATGTTTTTAGGTTTAACAACTCTTCTTTCATTATCAAAATGTTTTCTTTGTTCATCCCAAAATCTTTTAAAATGGATTAATTGTAAATTATATCTGAATTTTTCTGATTTAAATTTTTCTCCCAATGTGTCAAAATCTTTATGATTTTTCATCATTTCCGATATATTCTTATTTGAAATATAATACTGATACTTTGCAGAAAAATAATCAACACAAATAAATAATAAGATAAATAAAATTAAGTTTATTAAAATAATTAAAAGTTTTTTCATATAGTTAATATATCATAAGTTTTTATATATGTCCGAGAAAATTTTCATTTACACCTTAAATGAACCGGTGAAATTTTTTCGGATATCTTTTAAAAAAATTATTTTTATGTAAAGATTATAATTAGCGAATGCTAATAAGAATTTTAAATAGTAGAGATAATAAAGGAAAAAGAAAATGGCAAGACAAGTTCCATTAGAAAGAGTTAGAAACTTTGGTATTGCTGCTCATATAGATGCAGGTAAAACAACTACCACAGAACGTATACTTTTCTACACAGGTAAAACTCATAAAATCGGTGAAGTACATGATGGTGCTGCAGTTACCGACTTTATGGAACAGGAAAGAGAAAGAGGAATAACAATCCAGTCAGCAGCAGTAACTGCAATGTGGAAGAATCACCAATTTAATATCATCGATACCCCCGGACACGTTGATTTTACAATTGAAGTTGAACGTTCACTTCGTGTATTAGATGGTGTTGTTGCTGTATTTTGTGCAGTAGGCGGTGTTCAATCTCAATCTGAAACAGTTTGGAGACAGGCAAACAGATATGAAGTACCGAGAATGGTATTTGTAAATAAGATGGATAGAACCGGTGCAAATTTTTATAGAGTTGTTGATCAAATAAAAAACAGATTAAATGCGAATGCGGTTCCGATTCAATTACCGATAGGTGCTGAAGATAAATTTACCGGTTTAATAGACCTTATGCGTATGAAGGCTGAAATTTATACAAATGACTTGGGTACAGATATCAGAGAAGAAGATATTCCGTCAGATATGATGGAAAAGGCTCAAGAATACCATGCTGCATTAGTTGAAGCAATATCAGAATTTGATGATGATTTGATGATGAAGTTTATGGATGGTGTTGAACCAACAATAGAAGAACTAAAAAAAGTATTAAGAAAAGCTGTTTGTGAAAATAAAATTGTTCCAGTAACTTGCGGTACTGCATTTAAAAATAAAGGTGTTCAATTATTACTTGATGCGGTAATGGATTATATGCCATCACCCGTAGATGTAAAAGCTATAGAAGGTGAATTGGAAGACGGTACAAAAGTAGCAAGACATTCATCAGAAGCAGAACCATTTTCAGCATTGGCATTTAAAATTATGACAGACCCATATGTAGGACGTTTAACATTCTTGAGAGTATATTCAGGTAAATTAACTGCAGGCTCATACGTATTAAATGCTACAAACGGAAACAAAGAAAGAATTTCACGTTTGGTTCAAATGTATGCTGACCAAAGAAACGAAATTACAGAAGTATATGCAGGTGATATTTGTGCTGCAGTAGGTTTAAAATATACAACAACAGGTGATACTTTATGTGATGAAAATGCACCTATTATTTTAGAAAAAATGGAATTCCCGGATCCTGTTATATCTGTAGCCATTGAACCTAAAACAAAAGCAGACCAAGATAAAATGGGCATTGCTCTTCAAAAACTTGCTGAAGAAGATCCTTCATTCAGAGTTAAATCAGATACGGAAACAGGACAAACAATTATATCAGGCATGGGCGAACTTCACTTAGATATTATTGTTGACCGTTTATTGAGAGAATTTAAAGTTGATGCTAACGTTGGTAAGCCGCAAGTTGCATATCGTGAAACAATTTTAGGAAATGCTGATCAAGATTCTAAATTTATTCGTCAATCAGGCGGTAAAGGTCAATACGGGCATGTTAAAATCAGAATTTCTCCTGCTGGTGAAAACGAAGGCTTTGTATTTGAAAATAAGATTGTTGGCGGAGCTATTCCGAAAGAATACATTGAACCTGCAAGAAAAGGTATGGAAGAAGCACTTGAAGGCGGTATCTTAGCTGGATATCCTATGATAGACGTTAAAGTTGAACTTTATGACGGTTCATACCATGAAGTCGATTCATCAGAAATGGCATTTAAAATTGCCGGTTCCATGGCAATAAAAGACGGATGTAAAAAAGCAAGACCATGTATATTAGAGCCTATGATGAAAGTTGAAATTGAAATCCCTGATGAATATACAGGTACAATAATCGGTGATATTTCAAGAAGAAGAGGACGTGTTGAAGGACAAGAGCCTGTAGGTAATACCGGAAATGTAATTGTAAGGGCAACGGTTCCGTTAGGAAATATGTTCGGATACGCAACGGATTTACGTTCAAACACACAAGGACGTGGTACATTCTCAATGGAATTTTTGAAATATGAACAAGTACCAACAAACGTACAAGAAGAAATTATTTCAAAATCCGGGGCTAGAGCATAGCAGATTAAATCTGAAGAAAAATTGATTGCTTTTAGCAAAAAATTTAATAAAAAAGAATGAGGTATTAACCTCATTCTTTTTTGTCTTGATCCATAAACCAATCAATTAATGGTAATTTTTCTTCAAATTTAAAATTAAATTTTTTTTCAAATGCTTCATCTGTTAATAGGTTATAATTGATATTAAAACCTAAGGGTTCTTGATCTATTCCGAGATTTTCATACTTTTCAGTTGAAAGCATATGATTTTTTTCATCTAATACATTAGAATAATTGAGTCCTTGATAAGCACAAAAAGGAATTTTAGATTTTCCATTAGTAACATTTTCTATTAAACCGAACGTTCTGCAAACAATTCCTCTATATTCATATACACTACAGGATTCATCAATTAAAAACGGACAATCATACAAAAATTTGTCACCCTTAAAAGCTTTTTTATTATCAGCGGTAATTTGCAATTGATGTTCGATTTTTTCTTGTGTTTTGGGATCTAAAGATAAAAAACCGCAGAGGAGATATTTCATTTCCATTTTAGAATATGGAAATTCAGCATTTTTACAACATCTGCCGCAACCTTTTGTACATTTTATATAAGGTTTTTGTTTTTCAAAAAAATTTGAAATTTTTTTACTTATAAAGTCTAAATAAATTTTATAATTTTCAATCATACGAGATATTATACAAAAAAAAGGGAGAAAATATTCTCCACTCAATAAAGTAAATAAATTTTTTGTATATATTATTCAGGATTGTTTTCTTTTAAGTACCATGCTTTAGTTTCTTCACGAACAACGTGAGTAAAACCTAATATATCATTTTTAAGTTCATAGCCTTTAGGTAATTTATGAGTACCGGCTGTGAAATTTATTAAATTCCATGTTAATCTTACACGTCCATTATCAACGAATTTAGCATTTTTAGGTAATTGTCCGGATTCATTAATTTCATTTATTTGATCTTTTCTCAATCTGTTAAAGAATAATCTTATATATTTTATTTTTGGCGGTTCTTTCTTTTGAGTTGTTTGCAATTCAAATACGTCATTTTCAGATTTTGTATTTGTTAAATCAAAATCATTGAGGATATTGCCTTTAAACGTACAATTTGCAGATATTGCTCTATTATTTGTATTAACAGATAAATTATTGCTTAAAAAAGCCATTGTCATTACTTTTCTCCTTTACTTACATTCCTAATTTATTATTGTTAATTGATTTCCGAATTGTTATATTATAAAAAAGTAAATTCAAATTTATAAATTTACATATTTTATACATATATTAAGAAATATTAAGAAAAAAATGAAAATTGTTTTTATAAAAATACGTAACAATACTACAAAAATAGTAAAAAAATATAATGGAAGAAGATATAGCATATATAACATCAAGGATACAGCCATTTACAAATGATAATCGTTCAGGTATTGCAGGAACTT
>CANPZN010000009.1 GCA_947588785.1 Candidatus Gastranaerophilales bacterium | reverse complement strand
ACTCTACGAAAATATTTGTTTACAATTTTAAGTAGGGTAGGTTTTAGCCTACCAATTTAATTAGTAGATAGATGGACTAAATCCACTCTACGAAAATATTTGTTTACAATTTTAAGTAGGGTAGGTTTTAGCCTACCAATTTAATTAGTAGATAGATGGACTAAATCCACTCTACGAAAATATTTGTTTACAATTTTAAGTAGGGTAGGTTTTAGCCTACCAATTTAATTAGTAGATAGATGGACTAAATCCACTCTACGAAAATATTTGTTTACAATTTTAAGTAGGGTAGGTTTTAGCCTACCAATTTAATTAGTAGATAGATGGACAAAAGTCCACCCTACGAAAATATTTATTTACGATTTTAAGTAGGGTAGGCTTTAGCCTACCAATTTATTTTATAATTAATAAATAAAGGGAGTAATGATATGAATGAACAGGAAAAAAAGGATTTAAACGAAGCAACAGAAAAAGTAAAAGAATTTTTAAAACTTGAAAAGCAAGAAAACAATGTTTATTATTTAGAAAATTTTAATTTTGCAAATTTATGGGGCATAGAAGATCCTAGATATATAGAAGATCGTAGATATCGTGGATACAGAGCTGCTAAAGATGAAGATAGTGTATGGCTCGCAAAATACATATATTTTATTTTGTGGCATGATAAATTACCCCATATGTCCACTTTTGAATATATGGATGATAATTATGGCGGGGAAACAATAAACACTTATTCTACTTTATTAGGAGGGTATGACACAAAATATAAAGATTTGTTTGATGATTCGGATAGAGAAAAAATAAAAGAATTTGAAAAAACATATCTTACTATCGGAAATTTTATGCTGCTTCCAAAATGCAGAATTAAGGGAACCAATACAACATTAAATCAACTTAAAAAAAGCTGTTGCCAAGATTATTTTGATTTGTTTCTAAAAAAATTATTTTTGGATAACGATAATAATATTATTTTTCAATTAGGAAAAGAAAGCGAACTTAAAGAAAAAGATTTTTGCGAAACATTTTTTCTTGAAGCGTATTTTAAAGACGGTAAACCGATTGAAAATTATTTTGAACATAATAATAAGCCATATAATTGGATGTATATTGAAGATAATGAAAAAAAAGATTATAAAGAATTTGTCTTAAGATACATAGATAGATCAACGGAAATAATTAAATCAAGAGCAAAGACGATATGTAAAGAATTAGACAAAGAATTATTTAAAGAAACATAATTCTATCCACACATTGTTCTTTATCGTATTCGTTATTATATAAAAAATTGCAGAAAGTTTTTATTTTTATGTATTTTTCATAGTTTTTTCTGTTATATTGAAGAAAATAGACTTCCATACAGCCAACAAACTCTCCTCTTGTTGAAGGAGTTTGTTGTGTACAATAGTGAAGTGCGTTTTTATAATCTGACCTGAGCGAATAGGGATAGAATAAAAGAATTAAAATTATTAAAGTTATTATTAAAATTGGGGAAAAAATCATTTTTTTCATTTTATATAATTTCTCTTTTACGCTTTTTACTAATTCTATCACCTTTTATATCAATAAAATATTCTTCATTATATAAAAGAAGCCCGAGTTTTACCGTTGTCAAAATTTTGTGCATGGTCATAAATAAAAGGAGGTATTTTCATCAATAAATCCGTACAGTCGATTTATATCAATTAAACAAACACAAGCCAGTCCTTCATTAAAACAAAAATAATCTGAATATTTTGAGCTTCAATATGAGCTTTTTTAATAATATCCTCTCTTTCATTAATTACTTTATTTTGCGGATTATTCATAATTTTTCTCTTTTAACCTTTCCTCTGTAAAAATTTATAAATAACCCCTGCGATAAATTTTGATGAGGAATATTTTCACAATAATTTGAAGGTGTGAGTGAAAATTAAAAATAACATATTGAAAAAGTTACGAGGAGTGTTACGATATCGGATAAAATGATTCAAAATTGTAAAAAGGTTGATGTTATAGTATAATCCGATTATCTAATGAATAAATTTGAAACATTCTTTCTCCGATTTAAAGGAAATTTTATGCGATATATTATAAAATCAATTGTTGGTTATTTAAGATTTTTAAAAAAGGATAAATTAAATCAAATTTTTATTCCTTCCAAAAATTATAAGAATATTCGTTTAAAGATTGAAGGAATGAACAATAAGGTTGTGATTGAAGATAATGCTATTGATAAAAAAGCTAAAATTGTTATAAAAATTTTTGGAGATAATAATGAAATTTATGTAAAAAAAGGATTTATTGTTTCTGAAAAATTAAATATAACTATCGGATATAATCATCCTAACTATGGTAAAGTGACAAATAGTAAGATCTTTATTGATGAAAATACATATTTAGCCCAAGTTTCTTATATAACATATAATTCAAACTCTTTTTTAAAAATAGGCAAAAATTGTATGTTTGCATTTGGAATAAATATTTATAATACAGATGCTCATCCGATATATAATTATGAAACACAAAAGATAATAAATAGAGTGAAGGGAATAAATATAGGTAATCATTGTTGGATTGGTGCAAATTCTACTATTTTAAAGAATACTACTATTGCTGATGATTCAATTATCGGCTGGGGGGGGGGTAGTTAGTGGCTCTTATTCACAGTCCCATTGTGCTATTGCAGGAAATCCTGCAAGAGTTGTTAAAACGAATATAACTTGGGATTCAAAAAGTTTTAATGATTATGTTGATAATCATGACAAGTAAAGGTCGAAATAAAATACATGACCGGTTACAAGATTACATCTGTTTATTGAGGATATTTAATCTGTTGTTCCAGCTGGGATGAGATGAAAAATAATGAAGAAAATTAGAAGTGTTTTCATTATCTTTTATTTTCTTTATAAATGTTTTGCCGCCGTTATTTGTTCCGTATATTTTTATTAAAATTCTACCTGCATATTCATCAGCTGCTGCTTCTTGTTTTCGAGAATAAACAAGATTATTTAAGAGAGTTACTCCGTTTAAAAATTTGTCAAATGAATTTGTATTCCCGCTAATAGTTATAAATATGAGACTTGAGAGTATTTGTCTGCTGAAAATTCTTAAATGATCTCTATTAGCATAATGCCCTATTTCATGTGCAAGAACAAATGCCAGTTCTTCTTCAGTATATTTTTGCTTAAGTAATCCGCTTGTAATAAAAATTATACCGTTAGGTAAAATACAAGCATTAATTTCACTATTGTTTACTATAGTAATGGGAAAATTTGATTTATTTTTTAAAGTAGTGTCAGCAGCTATTATTTTTGATTTAATATTATTTAAATTTTTTAACTCTTTTAACTCTTGCGTAGTAACATTTGGGTATTTTAAATCAATCTGTTTTATACTTATTGATTTTTCAATTTTTATTTGAGTATCATCTGACATTGTTGAAATAAAAATATCTGAAATAACATTAAATACAAATATCATAGCAACAATAATTCCGATGATACTGATAATTAATATAAAGAAATTTTTTAAATCCGAAGATTTGCTGACATTAATATTTTCACCTTCAATTAATGCTGCTTGAAGTTCTTCATAATTTTTTTTGATTGTCATAAGTAATTGCTGTTCCGTATGCTATTATTGCACATTGAGGTACGCTATTAGGGATATATATATTATTTAATAAAACTGTTTCTATTCTTGCATTAACTATTATTGAGGCATTAGCCGCTTTTTCTCTCATTTTTAATAATGCTTCTCTTCTTGCACGATCAAGTATTGATTCAAATGGAGTTAATTTGCCTCCAAATAAATTTTTTAAACTTGCTACAAAATTTTTAAAGTAATCACCACTTATTACCACTTCACCAGTAACCAATTCTACTTTTTTTACGGGTCTATTTGTTTGAAATCTTTTTGTGCCGTAAGTTATTATAGGTTTTTTTATGAGTCTGATTTCACGTTGTTTAATTTTTTTAAAGTGATTTTTTTCAATTATACTTCCCGTAAAATAAGTAATACATAATAATATTATTAAAAAAATCAAATCAAACATTAGATCAGCCTTCTATTCTTTCAACTTCTACGGCAGTTCCGTAAGCGTATACTTCAGCTGCTCCGGAAGTTATTGCTGAAGTTGCAAATCTTATATTAATTATTGCATTTGCTTTTAATTTTTTTGCTTGTTCTATCATTCTGTTTAATGCATCGTTTCTTGCTTCGGTTAATAATTCAGTGTAGCTTTTTAATTCTCCGCCGACAATATTTTTTAAACCTGCTCCAAAATCCAATACTGCATTTTTAGCCCGTACAGTACTTCCTGATACTAAACCGCATTGGGCTTTAATTCTCATTCCGGGGACTGACTCAATATTTGTTAAAATCATTTTTTATACTCCATTTTTTTTAATAATAATCTTTTTTTTATTTAGTATGAATAGTATAAATAAATGAAATTTTAAAAGACCGTTTCTGTCGTATAATATATATATAATTAATATGTCCGAGAAAATTTTATAAAGTGCCGCTGCTAAGTACTGAAAGTTAAATAAAGAATTAGATGAGGATAAAATATGCAAAATGAAATATTAAATGTTAAAACTCCAAATAAAAGACAACAAGAATGTATAGATAATATAGAAGGTAAAGTTATGGTACTCGCCGGCCCCGGTACGGGTAAAACATTTACCGTAACAAAAAGAATCGCTTCAATGATAAATAAAGGTATAAAACCGTCAAGTATTTTATGTCTGACATTTTCAGATGCAGCAGCAAGTGAAATGAAGTCACGATTAAATTCAGAAATAGGAATTCTTGCTTCTTCTGTAAATATATATACTTATCATTCTTTTTGTAATGAAATAATAAAAATGTACCCGGATAGCTTCGGTATTGCATCTGATGTTTCATTAATTAATTCCGCTTTGGAAAGAGAACTTTTAGTTGAATCAATTGATGAAGCTAACTTAGAATATTTCGTTGCAGATAGAGGCGGAAAATATTTTCATATATCAACTTTTAAAAATGCAATAGCAAAATTAAAGAGCTTGAGAATTAATAAAGAAAATTATTTAAACAATATAGAATCTAATCCAAATCTTATGCCGAGAATATTAGTATTAAAATCAGAAATAGAAGAAAAACAAAAAAAAGGAGATAATAGAATAACCACAAGATTAAACGAAATTCAAAAAATTGAAAATAATATCGAAAAAGCAAAAGAACTATGGAAGATTTATGAAATATATTCAAGAAAAATGATTGAACATAATCTAATAGATTTTGCAGATATGATAAATCTTGTAATAGATAAATTTGAACGGGATAAAGGTTTTTTATTTGATGTGTCTAATAATTATAAATATTTTATGGTTGATGAGTATCAAGATACAAATGATTTGCAAAATAAAATATTGTTTGATCTGTTAGAAGCAAATGAATCAAAAAATATATTTGTAGTGGGTGATGATGATCAGATAATATATGGATTTCAAGGTGCAAATAGTGAAAATGTAGATAATTTTTTAAAAAAATATCCCGATACAAAAGTAATATGTCTTGTAGAAAATAATCGTTCAACACAAAATATATTAGATTTAAGTTATAGAATTGTAACTCAAGATTCAACAAGATTAGAAAATAATCCGCTTTTTAAATCACATAATATTGAAAAAAAATTAAAAGCTGTTAATAAAGAAGTGATTGCAAAAGAGCAAAAAATTAAAAGATGGCAATTCGGAGAATTAGTACAAGAATACAATTATATAGTTGATGATATAGTAAAACTTGTGAATTCATCAAAATGTCCGACAGATAATAAAACAGAAGAAAAAAAACTTTCAGAAATAGCAATAATATCAACAAAAAGAAGTGAATTAAAAGAATTTGAAGAACTTTTAAAATCAAAAAATATTCCTTGTCAATTGAATGAAGGACAAGATATATTTCAAATACGATCGGTAATATGTACATATTTTTATTTGAAAGCATTAAATAATCAAATCAGTGACTCAGATAAATTATTCGGACTTCTTTTGACAGAACCGTTCTGCATAAATTTAAATGATTATAATGTTTTGTTTAATGAATTTAAACGAACACTTACAAGTAGTAATGATTTTATCAATAATATGAAAAAATTGAAAAATTGGACGGATGAGAAAAAAATCAAAAATTTTGTTGAAACTTTTGAAAAATTAAAAAAATATGCTGCTTCAAATAATTTAAGGGATACAATTATCGAAGTAATTAATCAAACAAGAATAATTAATTTCTTTTTTAGCTGTGAAACAAATAAAATGGAAAATATTTTGGGCATAAAAAAATTAATAGATGAAGCAACAGATTTAATGCGATTAGATAAAAGTGCTTCGTTAAATGATTTTGTAAAAAAATTGGAATATGCAAGAGAAAATGAAATAGATATAGTAACAGATAAAAGTTCCGTTGTCCAAAATGCAATTCAACTGGTAACATATCATGGTTCAAAAGGAAGAGAGTTTGAATATGTTTATTTACCTAATTTGCTTGAAAATAATTGGGAAAAGTTCAGAATGCCAGGTGAATATAAACTTATTACGGAACCTGTGGAAGAAGAAGGAATAATGGAAAGAAAAAAAGATTCTGAACTTTTAAAGAAATTATTTGTAGGTATAACAAGGGCAAAATATGGGTTAGTTATTTCTCATTCTGATAATGTAGATAGAAAACCAAAAGCAATTACGAAATATATTAATGTAGTAGCCGATTTTGATTTTGAAAAAACCGAATTTGAATATAAAGAAGAAGATTTCATTAAAGAAATATATAAGTCACTATCCAGAGAAACTATCGATCACAGAAAAGTTTTTGAAAATCAGATAAAAGAAAAATTAAAAGGCATTATATTAAGTCCTTCTTCATTGAATAGTTATAATAGATGTCCAAAATTATTTTTTTATACATCAGTATTAAATATTGATGTGACTGAAACAAATTGGGATAGTGCAAATTTTGGAAATATAATCCATTCTATACTGGAAAAATCAGCAAAAAAAGCAATGAATAAGGAAGGATATTATAATAAAGAAGAAGCACTTTCTCTTTTTAATCAGGAAATGGATTTAAATACATTTAAAGATAAAGAAAGTAAGGAAAAATTCTATGATAGAGGATTAAAATTTTTAGATAATTACTATAAACATTTTATAGAATTTCCATCATCAATAATAGAAGGAGTTGAAGAAAGTTTTGATAATGTATGTATTATCGGGGACGATTTTTTGAAAGGAAAAATTGATCGCATTGAAAAAAATTCTGATGGAACATATTCTTTGTATGACTATAAGACAAGTAAGTATACAAGTGTAAATCAAATGTGTATAGGAGGCAGCAGGGAAGAATATTACAATCAGCTTTGCTGTTATAAATTGGCTTATGAAACAAAATATAAAGAAAGAAAAGTTTCAAAGGTCGGAATTATATATGTTGAAGATAATAAAATAGCAGAATTATCATTGATAGATGAAGATACTGATTATATAAAAAATTTAATTCATACTACATATGAAAATATAAAAGAACTGAAATTTAGTGAAAAAACTGAAAAAGACGAAACTGTATGTAAATTATGTGCATATAAAGATTTATGCAGACTCGATGTAATATAAAATTGGATTATGTCTGAAAACTTCAGTTAAATAAATTACCGGCATGACCTTTCTTAAAATAATTTAACAATCGATTCGTTATATCTTGAAGAAATAAAAATGATCAGTTATACTAATAATATCGAAACGATTTATACAAGAAAGGGAGAAAAAATGTTTAGGAAGAGAGAGAAAAAAGGGGAAATAAAAAATAAGGTATTTGAGTTGGCAATAGAAATGAATGTGGATAGAAGTGAAGATGAAACTGAAAAAAAGCTGGAGGATAGGGCGAATATATTATATGATCATCCTGACAATGATAGAGGGAATAATAGGAAAGTGAATAATATTCAGGAACAGAGGAGAAATATTGAAAAAAAGAAGAGAGAGGAGAGGATAGAGCGAGTAGATGGGATACAGAATGTAAATTATTTGGATACAATAAATTCATCAACAGCAAAAGCGAATGAGATAAAATTTGACAAAAGTGAGGATGAAATTGATTATTTCAATAGGATGAAGCAAGGGGCGAAAGAAGTTATAGGGAATATAAAAAAGAATTATGGTCTTGGTGCAATTATAGAGAAAGAATTAAAAAATATTAATTCAGATGAAGAAAAAAGAGTGAAGATGGTTAAAATATTTAATAATTTAATTGTAGAAGATCAAAAATTATTAAGAAGTATTTTGACAAGGATATTTGGTATAGAAGCTGCGGAAAATTTGTTTATGGCATATTCCTATCAGCATTTGAATACGCCTTATGCCAGACAATATAAGGTTTATAAAAATTTTGAGCAAATAGAAGACCCGTATTTAAGAAATTATATGTTAACAAAACTTATAAAAGAAGTTGAGTTAGGAAAAATAAATAGGATCAGGGGTATATATATAGATGAGAATTCGTTTTCATCAAGAGAATTGGCAAATAGTGCTGATATTAGAAAGATTCTTTCTGCAAATAATGTCAAAGAGGATTTATTAAAGGGGAAGATAGTTGATAATAGTATAAGATTTACTGATAAGAATTTTAAAAATGCATTAGGCAAAGCAGATATAGTAAAAGCAAGATTATTACCGTCCGGTGAAATAGATTTATATGTTTGTGATTATTATAATTTTAACAGAAACGAAAAAGAGTTTTATATTGAAGCCCCTAGGAATCTTGAAGAGAAAGGGTATTTAGTTCCGTATTTTATAATTTATCATGTAGTAATACCTTCTTATACATCACAATATATACTGGGAAAAAATAGATTGTAAAAAAAAATTATAAATAGGAAAATATGTTAGCAAAAAAATATTTGGACGTGGTATTCTATAATATAAATAGAGGAAGTAAAATATGAATACATATCTTAAACAAATTTTTAATGTAATGAAATATATTGCACTAAATACGATGTTTTCGTTATTTTGTGAGAAACTTTTTGTAATATCTTTATTCACAGCCGCAGCTTTTGGGGAAGAAGAAGAACAATCTATCAAAGCATTGTTAGCTCTAATATATATTTTTATTGGCTTTTTATTGGTAAAATATTTGATAAGCAGTTATTTTGCATATATATCAGGAGTATTTAAAGATAAAAAATTATTAACAATAATGTTAATTTTATTGGCAGATGTATATATGCTCTGTTACGGCAAAGAATTTGTTTTACTGCCTATAAGTTCTTTATACTTATTACCTGTAATAGTATCAATGATATTAAAAGTGCTAATGGATAAATTAAAAGATAAAAAAAATTATGAAAAAATTTGTGAGAGAATATATTTAATTTCAAATATGTTATTTATACTTATAACATATTTTTATATGTATTGGGCAGGGATGGCAGATAATAACTGTCTGTTTTTCTTAACGGCAATAGGATGTATAACGGCAATAGATTTAATAAAGAGTTTAGTAACATATGGATTAAATAAATATATAAATAGTGAATTAATGCAGAGAAATAAGAAAGTACATATTATATGGGGAATAGTGATGTTCGTAATTGAAGTATTAATAATATTAATATCAACGATAATAATGAGAACATCAAGTTGGGATAGTGTATCATATGGTATATATTCAAATTATTTAATAAATAATGTACACATAATAATAGTTCTGATGACAATAATAAATGTAATTACATACAAAATAGTAAAAAAAATAATGTCCGAAAAAATTTCGCAATAGATAACGTAGCGAATTTTCCGTAGGGTGGAGTCGAGCGAAAGCGAGCGAACCCGAGAATATGAGGACGAGCTGAACGACAAACGAAGTGTAGTGAAGCACTCGTCCGAAGAAAGGAAAATTCAAGACAGCGAATTTTCCGTAGGGTGCCCGGCATAGCCGGTTAAAAGTTAGATTAACGGAATTTCGAGACAAATATAAATAAAAGTAGAGTAGTAGGGTAGACTAAAGTCTACCCTACAGCTAAAATCTACCTTACTGCCTAAATTTTAAATGTGCTGCTGCACCAATTTTAAGACTGCAAGCACAAGGTTGCGAAACTGGATTATATCAAACAGAAATAAAGAGACAACTGTAAATCAAAATTTAACTTAAATCATGAAAAATTAAAAAATATAAATAGCAAAAAATAAATTTTCTATATTTATAATCAGAAAAAGCGAATGTAGCTTAATATCTTAAAAAGAGGATAAAATGATTATAAATAGTTTAAGACATAATTATTCTGCAAATAAAATTTGTCCGAGAAGTGAGCGAACCCGAGAATGTGAGGACAAGCTGAATGACAAACGAAGTGCAGTGAAGCACTCGTCCGAAGAAAGCAAATTTCAAGAGAGCGAATTTTCCGTAGAGTGCCGCCAGAGTCCGTTTAAAGTTGAATTAACGGAATTTCGTACAGCCAAAGGCGGAAAAACAATAGGAATACACGAAAGAAATTTCAAGATAAATATAAAAAAGTTAAACCAAACTTTTAAAGTGCCGCTGCACCGAACCCGAGAATGTGAGGACGAGCTGAACGACAAACGAAGTGTAGTGAAGCACTCGAGCGATACAAAGCGAATTATTGAGCCGATAGGTGAAATCAATGAGCCTTCATCCGTAGCGAAGCGAAGTGTAAGAACGAAAAATTCAAGACAGCTAAATTTTGGATTGGCGTTTATAAAAGGTGAGCAACTTTACGGTTGTGACACTAGATTCAATAATGTATTTTTAAAAAATAATACATTGGAAAGAACTCCAATAAAAGATACAGTATCATTTTGTGCTTCACCCAAAACGACAAGTGAATATTACCTCAGGATAAGAAAAGAAAGTGATTTTCCACCAAGAATTTACTCGATATTGTTAGATAATGTCAAAAATGGTAAAGGTAATGAAGAAATAAATTTATATGAAATTCAACAAAAAGTATATGAAAGATTAAAAAATTGTAAAACTTTGGATGAAGCAAAAAAATTATATCCGGAATTTGAAGGTGTAATACCGTTAAAAGAAATGCCAAATAAAGAAAAAATAAAAACACAAAATATATTAGATATGATTGAAGGACGGGAAGAAGAAACGGAAGGTGATTTCGCTTTATATGTATTAAAATGCAGTTATAGAGTCAAGCAAAATGAAATAGTAAACAAAGATGTATTTTACACGTTGGAAAAGCGATTAAATATTCCCAAACTTCCTACAGCTTATTTGAAAATGATACAATTAAAAAGATTATGGACAACTCCTGAATTTCAAAAAAAACATAAGGATAGTTTAACTCCCGAATCCAGAAAAAGAAGATCTGAAGCGACAATGAGATTATGGCAAACCCCGGAATTTCGACAAAAACAAAAGGAAATCAATTTAACTCCGGAATCAATAAAAAAAAGATCTGAAATTACAACAAAACTATGGGAAAGACCTGAATTCCGAGAAAAAAGATGTGCAACAATGAATAGATATTGGGCAAATCCTCAAGCAAGAGAGGCACAATCTGAGCTTTCAAAGCAACAGTGGCAGAATCCTGAATATCGACAAAAAATGGAACAAATACATACTTCTGATGAATTTAGGCAAAGACGTTCAATTATAACAAGAAATTTATGGCAGGATACTAATTTCCGTATAAAACAGAGTCATTTTGATTCTATACGTTCACAAGGTTTGCAAAATGCTTGGGCTAAAATGGATGAAGGCTTTAAACAAAATGCAAAAAATATAAGAAAAAATAATCCTCGTTATGAATATGTTGTTTTGAAATATTACAGAAAAAAACCTTTAACAGAGGCGGAAGATTGTATTTTAAAAAAATATTTTAAAGAATGTTGGGAATATCGTCCTGATTCTTCTAAAACTTTTGGTAAATTATATAAACTTGAATATCAAAAATTAAAAATTGAATATATTAATTCTTTAATTGATAAATATGCTTCTAATCAACCGCTTACAAATGATGAAAAAAATATTTTAGTAACTCATTATTCAAGATATATGTCTTATAGTCCGAAATTAGGAGAAAAAAAAGAAGAACTTTATGATCAAATATATAATGAATTAACTAAATGATTGAAAATTTTCTAAGACAACATTAGATTAGATCACTCTGAAGTAAATTAGATGAATTTTTAAGATTTTCTATATATTTAATGGCACTGCAAGCCGCAATAGCTCCGTCTGCAGATGCAGTAATAACTTGTCTTAAAGGAGTATTTCTAACATCCCCTGCTGCATATACTCCGTCAATGGATGTTTTCATATTAACATCAGTTTCTATAAAACCGTCTTTATTTTGTTTTAATTGTCCGTTAAATTTATCTGTATTCGGAGTTAGTCCTATATAAGGAAATATACCATCCAATATAAGTTCTCGTTTAGAATTATTTTGCAAGTCATTTAAAATGATTTTTTCAACCGAGTTTGTACCAATTATTTCAATTGGCTGTGCACACATAATAAATTCAATTTTTGAATTGTTACATGCTTTCTGACAAATGATTTTATCAGCCTTAAATGTGTTACGTCTATGAATAATATAAACTTTTTTTGCAAATTTTGTTAAATAGATTGCTTCTTCAAGTGCCGAATTACCTCCGCCAATAACACAAACAATTTTATCTTTATAAAATGCACCATCACAAATCGCACAATAACTGACACCACGACCTTTAAAATCGTCCTCTCCTTTTATATTTAATTTTTTTGCTTGTGCTCCTGTCGCAATAATAATAGAATCAGCTTTAAACAGACAGTTAGTTGTTTCAATTGTTTTTATAGGCTCTGTTAAATTTATATTAAGGATTTCAACCATAGGAAATTTATCCGCTCCGAATTTATCTGCATGTTCTTCAAATTTTTCCATTAACTCATAACCGCCAATAAGAGAAAAGCCGGGATAATTTTCAATTTCAAGATAATTAGAAGGCTGACCGCCAAACATGTTTATATCCAGAATCGCTGTTTTAAGATTTCCTCTTGAAGCATAAATGGCTGAAGAAAATCCTGCCGGCCCTGAACCTAAAATTATTACATCATAAATTAATTCTTTTTTTGTTTCCATAAACTCCCTCAACTTATTCTAAATTCCAAAAATTCCTGTTATCGGATCACCGCTCATTTTTGATCCTTTTACTTGATATTCGACGTAATCTTCTTTAATAAGTTTCCCGTTTTGAAATGTTTTTATAATAATTTTATCAGTTCCTGTAAAATTGTCACCATTAAGTGTTAAAATTGGAGTTTCTATTGATTCTTCATCCGGCATATAATTATGTTTTTGAAATTTAACAGTGCTTCCTTTTACATCATTAACCGTAATATCAGCTCTTGCACCTGATAAAGGATTCATTAATGTTATTATTTCTCCGTTTCTGGAAAGAGTCCAAATATCTAAACTTTTAGAACCAAATAATTCTTTATCTGTAGTTTTCGTACAAACGGAAACTACACGCCAATCTCCGAAAAATCCTTTTGGAACTTGGTCTGACATAGAAATTGAACCTTCTATTACTGCCCCTGATGTATGAATATTTATACATAATAAACTTAATAAAATTAGTAATATATTTTTCATATTATTAATTTAATGCTGATTCGCAAAAAATCAACTAAACAATATTGATAAATTAAAGTATAATCTTCTCATGATTATTATTTTGTATCAATAATGAGATATAGTGTGAATCGTATTAATATCTAATCGAGTGTCGCAACCTTGTGCTTTCAGTCTTAAAATTGGTGCAGCGGCACCTTTAAAGTTTGATTTAACTTATTTAATTTGTCTTGAATCTAATTCAACTTTAAACCGGCTATGCCGGCACCCTACGGAAAATTCGCTGTCTTGAATTTTCCTTTCTTCGGACGAGTGCTTCACTACACTTCGTTTGTCGTTCAGCTCGTCCTCATATTCTCGGGTTCGCTCGCTTTCGCTCGACTCCACCCTACGGAAAATTCGCTACGTTATCTATTGCGAAATTTTTTCGGATAAATTTACAAGTGCTTTTGTAATTGTAATTTCTTCTGCATTTTTAACATCGTAAAAAAGTTTAGAAGATGACATAAATTGACTTGGTTTTGAGCTTACATAAAATTTGGCATTATAATCTTGATTACTTGATAAAAGATTATTCTCTTTTAAGTCCTTATAAATATCTTGTGCAAAGTAAATTGCAGGGTTTATAAATAATTCTTCGGGAGCAAATTTATTTAAAATATTGATAAGATAAGGATAATGAGTACAACCTAAGATTATTTTATCAATATTATTTTTTAACATTAAATCAAGTTGTAATTTAATATTATTAATACTGTCAGGTTGATCTTGAAGTCCATTTTCAACAATATTTACCCATTTAGAAGATGCGATTTCAAAAATTTCCGTATTAGGACTATATTTTAAGAATTCTTTTTTATAAGCATGAGAATTTATTGTTGCTTCTGTAGCAAAAACTCCGACTCTGTTATAATGTTTGTTTGCAATTTGTTTAACAACTCTTTGAACAATGGGGTAAATTTTAAAATTATATTTATTTTTTAAAATATCATAAGTAAGAGCAGAAGTAGTATTACAAGCCATAATCACTGCTTTTACATTTTTTGATTCAAAAAAATTAAAAATATTACTTGTTATATTAATAAGTTGATCTTGAGTTTTAGATCCGTATGGTAAATTAATAGTATCTCCAAAATAAATATAGTGTTCATTAGGTAATAATTGAATCATTTGAGAAAAAACACTTAACCCTCCGACTCCCGAATCAAATATTCCAATAGGATTGTTATTCATTTATTCTTAATTCTCCATTAAATAATTAATAATACCATCTGCAATTGCTTCAGCAGAGTCTTTTTGTCTTTCTTTAGAAATTAAAAGATTTCTTTCATTCTCATTAGAAATAAATCCTAATTCTAATAAAACAGCAGGGGCTTCTGTGTGGTTTATAACATAAAATTTAGACTTGAACAAGCCTCTGTCTTCACAATTGATTCTTTCCATTAGTTCTTTGTGCATTCTTCTTGCTACTTCAAACCCTTTTTCAGTGTAATAATGAGTTTCAATACCGTTTATTTCTGATTTTACACTCGCATTAATATGAATACTTACAAAAATATCAGCGTGATGATTATTGGAAATATCTACTCTATCTTGTAAAGAGAGAGTTTTATCATAAGAACGAGTAAGTATAATATTACGTAAACCTCTGTCTAATAATTCATTACGAACTTTTAAAGCAATCGCTAAAGTTATATCTTTTTCAAGAATATCACCTCGCATTGCACCGGTATCATTTCCTCCGTGTCCGGCATCAATAACAATTACTTTGTTTTTTACTTTATTTAATAAAAATGAATTCTTTTTTGAAAAGAATTTTCTTTTTTTGTATTGTTTGTCATACTGTCTTTCTATTAAATTAGCAAAAGGACTATCTTTTTTATTATATTGATTTTTTTCTTGAGGTTCAATTGTTATTTGAGGATTTTTATATTCCGGTTGAGTATTTTTAATTCCTGTAAATACGAATCTTAATTGAGCTGCATTAAGAGTTTCATAACAATCAGCAAATACGTTATATGCAAGAGGAAATTCCAAAACATATGTGTTTTGTGATATTTGTTTAGCAGTATATCCTGTTTTATTTATTTGAGCTGAATTATTGAATGAATCTGTATTGAAATTAGAAATATTATATAAAGTTACCTGTAATTTATCCGTAACCCTTTTTATAGAGTAGATAACAGGATTTGAAAACATAATATTAACTACATTTGTATTCTCATTAACAGATTGTTCTTTAAAAAACGTTACTTCACTTAAAGAATTTCCAAGATTAATTCCGGAAAGTTTTTGTTCATTTGCAATTAAAAGTGTTTGTAAATTCGTAGAATATATTGGTTTATATAGTTCAGGATTATCTGTTTTTATAACTATTCTGGCTTTAGAAGGTTCAAATTGACCTATTTTAACACTTTCTGTTTCGGATATTTTAAATTCTTTATCTCGTAATTCTTGAAGAACAATAGTATTAGGTAAATCAAAAATTATTCTGGAAGGTTCTTTTAAAGTGAATGGTTTTTCTACATTAATAACTCCAATACCGGACAGAAGAATATTACCATTTTTTGGTGTAACTTTTTCCAGAATTTTAATCGTGCTTGTTTTTGTTCAATATTGGGTCTTACTATTTCCTGCCCTTCTTCTTTAAATGCATTTTGAACTTGATTAAAAATTTCATCGGCTTCAGATGTGATTTGCGGTTTTTCTTCGGGAATTACTACTACTTTATCATAATAATCAACTGCACTTTCTTTTGTTTCACGATATATTTGTGATAAATAATGTTGAATCGGAATCTCATTATTTAACTTGATTATTATATTATTTTTAATATTAAATACTTTAATTTGAGAAGTATCATACCCGGGAGTATTCCAAATAACAATTCTTACAATATTAGGTGCAGTGGAAAATTGAGCTATTTTTACTTGTTTTAACTTACTGTTTTTTAATTCGTATGTAGAATTGGGAAATGTAATAATTGCATTTTCAATGTCAAAAAAGACACGATCAGGATCTGATAAAATTTTTTTGTTGATTTTTAATAATTCTGTTGGTTCTATAGATATGCTGTTTGGTTCTTGATTAGCTATATTTGTAGAAGTTCCTAAAAAAATTATGGAATCTGAATTGTCAAAATTTATACTATTAATTTTTATATTTTCTTGAGCATATGATTTTAATGATAGAAAATTAGAAATACCGATATTATCAGTATTTGGTATCAGTAAACTGATTAAACATATAAAAAATAATATGTAAAACTTTTTTTTCATAATTTAATAATAAACTTAAATAAAATAATATCAAAGATTTTTACAAAATTTTTTTTATGTATAAAAAGTATGTTCGAGAAAATTTTGTTGGTTCGTAACGTGGCGAAATTTGCGAAAGGGTGAAACGAAGTGAACCCGAGTAACAAAGGGGCTGAAATGAGCGTCAGCGACAGCGAGCGAATGACAAGCCCCAAGAGAGCAAATTTCAAGAGAGCGAAATTTGCGAAAGGGTGAAACGAAGTGAACTCTAGAAACAAAGGGGCTGAAATGAGCGTCAGCGACAGCGAGTGAATGACAAGCCCCAAGAGAGCAAATTTCAAGAGAGCGAAATTTGCGAAAGGGAGAAACGAACCCGAGTAGAGAAGGGGCTGAAATGAGCGGCAGCGAAAGCGAGCCGGCAGAGCCGGTTTAAAGTTGAATTAATGGAATTTGTGGACGAACAATAGACCTGAACGAAAGGAATTTCGAGACAAATATAAATAAGTTAAACTAAATTTATAAAGTATCGCTGCACCGAACCCGAGAATGTGAGAGCTAGCTGAACGATAAACGAAGTGCAGTGAAGCACTCGTCCGAAGAAAAGAAATTTTAAGACGGCAAGCATAAGGTTTCGACACCGGATTAAATACAAAGTGTAAAAAACTGTAGGGTAGACTTTAGTCTACCATTCATTATTTTTTATTATTTACAAAAAAATAAATTATAAATTAAATAAACAAATAAAGTTTTTAAAGCGATACTTCGTTTTTAATTCACTTAACAAAACTCCGTATATGCATTTCAAACTTTATTATTTATCAAGGGAATAAAAACTGGTAGACTAAAGTCTACCCTACTGCCTGCTTGAAATGAGTTACGGTGGTAGAGAGTTAATGGCAAGCTGCAAGACAGCAAATTTCAAAAGTGCAAAGCGGAAGGGTTCAACACTAAAATAAATACAAAAAGTAAATAAAAAAAATTAAAGTTCATAGTGTAGTATAGTAAAACTTCTTAGCGAAGAAATAGAAAAAGCCCTGTTTGTTTGAAAACCTGAGTTACGGGGCTTAAGCTGTGAGCTTAGAAGTAATCTATTTGAAGCTGAAGAACGCAATTTTTATTATTTACAGAAAAATAAATAAAATAAAAACAAAAGAGAGGTAGACTAAAGTCTACCCTACAGCTAAAATCTACCTTACTGCCTAAATTTTAAATGTGCCGCTGCACCAATTTTAAGAAAGCAAGCATAAGGTTTGCGAAACTAGATTAAATGCAATCGTTAGGATTTAGATTATTTTAAGTTGATGAAGAAGCTCCGAATTTAGGTTGAAGAGTGTCAAGAACACTTGATGTATCATCTTCAACTCCTTCACTATAGAATAAACTGGTACTTGAAGCTTTAAATGATTTATATTTTGCTTCAACTTCATATCTTTGACTGTCATAGGAGAATTTAGTAATTTCATCACTTGTAATTCGTCCATCACCATTCGCATCAATTTTGTTGAAATATGTTAAAACAGTTGAAAGCAGGGAAGAATCTCCATTTCCTGTTGTACATAATGATTGAATTTCATTATATGTAAGCCCGTGAGATTGCATTGTATTCATTAAAAAATTTAAGTCAGAACTTGTAATTTCTCCATCACCATCTTTATCGACATTAGAAAAATTTGTTGTTAAATATTGTAAGAAAGAATAATTATTACCCAAATGCATTAAAGTATTATTTGAAACATTTGTTAAGTCATCAATTGTTAAACCTTTAGAATCAGAGGTTTTATTTGTCATTAAAGTAGAATAAGTTGAAGATAATCCGGCTAAGGCACTTGCTAACAAAGATTGTCCATTTAACATGCTCATAATATACTCCTTAAAATAAAAATAATTTATATACATTTTAATAATATTTACCAAAAAGTAAACCATTTATTTATATTATTTTGTTAGAAAATTGTTCGAGAAAAATTCTTTGGTTCTGAACGGGAGCGAAATTTGCGAGCCGGCAGAGCCGGTTTAAAGTTGGATTAGCTTCAAGACAAATATAAATAAGTTAAACCAAATTTTAAAGGTGCTGCTGCACGGAACCCGAGAATGTGAAGGCGAGCTGAACGACAAACGAAGTGAAGTGAAGCACTCGAGCGATACAAAGCGAATTATTGAGCTGATAGGTAAAATCAATGAACCTGTATCCATAGCGTAGCGAAGTGAGAGAAAGGAAAATTCAAGACGGCAAGCATAAGGTTTCGACACCGGATTAAATACAAAGAGTAAAAAGCAGTAGGGTAGACTTTAGTCTACCATTCATTATTTTTTATTATTTACAAAAAATAAATTATAAATTAAATAAATAAAGTTTTCAAAGCGATACTTTGTTTTTAATTTATCAAGGAAATAAAAACAAAAGATAGGTAGATTAAAGTCTACCCTACTATCTAAACTCAACTCGAGGCTTCGTAAGAAGACGAAGCTTTGCCGAGGTTTTGTTAAGTGAATAAACAAAACTCCGTATATGCATTTCAAACTTTATTATTTATCAAGGAAAACTAAAGAGAGGTAGACTAAAGTCTACCCTACTGTTGCTCGCCCGTAAGAAAGAAAAATTCAAGACTGCGAAATTTTGGAGCAACTTTTTTAAAAGGTGAACAACTTTACGGCTCAGATGAGCAAGCACAAGGTTGCGACACTAGATTAACTTTGCGACACAAAATAAAGGAATGCTTAATTACGCATTCCTATTTTTTATATTGTTTATATATTTTATATTGTTCTTTTGATATCATGGATTTAAATTGTTCTTGATAGCATTTACAAATTTCTTTTTTCTTTTTTTCAAGATCTTTTATTTTTCTTTTTTGTCTGCGAATATCACTTTTTTTAGAACAATTTGATTTTAATTTGCAAAGATTTTCTTGTTCACATTTGATCCTTTCTTCTAAACTGTAGATTTCCTGTTCATATTTATCTTGGATTTTATTGGCGGCACAAATTTGAGTAGAACTTAAATTCATTTGCTTAAATAAATTATCTTTATTTGTTTTTGTGCATAGAAAACAGTTGTTTAAAGTATTTAAACAATTACAAGCGTCAGAAGATGTTGTGTTTTCTTGGTAAGTGCTATTATAAGTTTGTTTATGACAATCACAAGGTGAATTGCAATTTGTTGTAGCAAATGCAGCTGCAGTAAATAAAAAAATAAATGACAACAACAGGTAAATTTTTTTCATTTTTCTTCTCCGTTATAACTTAGTACAAGATAAGTATCAGATATATATAAAGAATTGAATATTACATGAAAGATTAATTAGAGAGTATATATAGAATTAATTCTAAAGTATAATAAGTCGGAGAAAATTTAGTTAAAGGTAAGGTATGATACAGTATCATTTTTATCAGATAAAAAAAGAAGTTGATAAAATCAACTTCTTTTTTTATATTGAATTAATAAACTATTTAATTTCAACAGTCGCACCAGCTGCTTCAAGTTGTTTTTTAATAGTTTCAGCTTCTTCTTTTTTAACGCCTTCTTTTATAGCTTTAGGAGCACCGTCAACTAAATCTTTAGCTTCTTTTAAGCCAAGACCTGTAATTGTTCTAACTTCTTTAAGAACAGCGATTTTTTTATCAGCAGGAACGGAAGCTAAAATAACATTTACTTCAGAAGCTTCTTCTTGAGTAGCTTCACCTGCAGGAGCAGCAGCAACAGCAGCAACAGCTACCGGAGCAGCAGCAGAAACGCCGAATTTTTCTTCCATAGCTTTAACTAATTCAGCAGCTTCAATTAATGTTAATTTTTCAATTGATTCTAAGATTGATTCTACACTCATTTTATTTCTCCTTTTAATTATTTTTAATTACTATTTAATTGATTTTAATAAAGAACAGACTAAGCTGATTTTTGTTTAGCGACTTGATCCATTGCACGAAC
Organism: Candidatus Gastranaerophilales bacterium; assembly: GCA_947588785.1. GTDB lineage: Bacteria > Cyanobacteriota > Vampirovibrionia > Gastranaerophilales > Gastranaerophilaceae > Avigastranaerophilus. The sequence goes on along the minus strand of CANPZN010000009.1, from coordinate 19,653 downwards.
TAAACCGCTCATTACGGCATTAACAGCACCAACGATACCTGTAGCAGGTGAATTTATGCTGCCAAGCATTTTTGCATAAAGTTCTTCTTTTGAAGGAAGGCTTGCCAGGACTTGAGTTTCTTTTGCATTTAAAAGTTTTCCATCCAGGACAGTTGCAATAATTTCGCCTTTTTTAACTTCTTTAATAAATTTTGTTAATATTTTAGCAGGTGCAACTTCATCTTGGAAACCGAAAGCAATAGCAACAGGTCCTTTAAGAGAATCAGCAAGAACTTCAAATTGAGTTCCTTTTGATGCAAGTTTAGCCAAAGTATTTTTAGTTACCATGTAATCACTGTTTTCTTTTTGAAGTGAACGGCGAAGTTTGGTAATTTCTTCAACAGTTAAACCTCTATATTCGGTAACTACAGCAACTTTAGCCTTAGAAAAATTTTCTTTCATTGATTCGATTTTATCTTGTTTGAAGGCTTTTGTTGACATTTTATGCTCCTTAGTTATGTAATATCGACCTTTAATTTTGCGTAATATTTTTGTTAAAAACAAAAAATTTACGGATAACCGTAAATTTACCAATAAATATAAAGACTAATTTAAATTATATTTTGATAAACCTCGGCGGGGTGTTTTTTTAAGGATTTTTAGATTTATATCTAAACTTCCCCCTGCTTTCTACAGTTACATGGATACTTTAAACAAAACAAAAATTAAAATCAATATCTTATAAAAATTATCCGAAATAAATATTAAGTTTTATGAACATATAAAATAACAAAATATCAATTATAAAGAATAAATTGTTTTTTTTAAATTATGGGCAATTTATATTAAGAGGGAAGTTATTATGTCGATTTCAATTAATAATGGGAATGCTTACGAAAATGTTAAAAACGTTACATCACGAGCAAAAGAATTTGATAATTGGACAAGTTCTATAGAAAATTATAATAAATTTGTGAATGGTGAAGCGGTAGAAGATTTTAAAATGTTTGATTATAATCCCTCTACTTATTCTTCTGATTTAAAGAGTTTTACTGAAGAGTATATACAAGCATATGATAAAGATAATGACGGTTCTTGGAACAAAGAAGAATTTATGGCAATGTCATTAGGAAGTGAAGAATTGGCTTCATCTCAAAAAGATGATTGGGAATTTTTTAATAAAGTAAAAGATTACTATCAAACCGATGTTATTGAAGCGAATGATATCGATGGAGATGGTAAATTAAGTAAAGATGAATTTTTCAATTTATTGAACGTAAATATTGAAGAATTATCGGAAGAAGATCGTCAAGGCTGGGATGAAACATTTGATATGTTTAATTCGATCAATTCTGATAATGATTCAGAACATATAGATGCTGAAGAATTAGCATATATATCTAATTATGAGTCAATGCCGTCAATGACGGAAATATATACACAATATCAAAATTATAATTTTTTATCAGACCAATTTGATATATTAAATATAGATGGTGATAAAGAAAATATTAATGCCGGTGAATTTGCTTCATTCCTTGCATTATCTGATATGGATATAACGAATACAAGCGGAGATTATAGTCAATCATTTGACGGAAAGATTAATTATAACAATTATCAGGTATATTCATCAGAAGGAAAAGATTCAGAAATAAGGGAATTTGCAGATTCATTAAAAAAAGATTTTTATGATGTATTTTATAATGAATAGTCTGTAGGAATGGATTTAAAATAAAAAATCTTTTTATTTGCAATGTTTTAACTATTCTGATACAATAAAATACATTAGTAAATAGGAGGATACGACAATTAATAAAGATAATCAACCCTTAATAAATAGAAATATAAGATCAAAAGAAGTCAGATTGATAGATGATGAAGGGAATAATCATGGTGTTGTAGCAACATCGAAGGCACTTTTGATGGCTGAAGAAAGGGGGTTGGATTTAATTCTTGTGTCTCCTAATCAAGAACCGCCTGTTGCAAAAATTCTTGATTTTGGCAAATATAAATATGAAATTGAAAAACGTGCAAAAGAATCTAAGAAAAAACAACATACTGTTGAAGTTAAAGAAGTTAAAGTAAGATACAAAATTGATGTACATGATTATAATGTGAAAATTAACAGTATAAAGAAATTTATAGCCGGCGGAAATAAAGTTAAAATTGTTGTTATGCTCAGAGGTCGTGAGATGCAGCATAATCATCTTGCTTATGACTTGGCTAATAGGTTTCTGGCTGATTTAGAAGGTGAAAAACTTACTGTGGAAAAGAAACCTTCTATGGATGGCAGAAATGTTGTTACTATTTTAGCCCCATAGTTTGTCCGAGTAAATTTTCACGATAAGCCGGAGGTGTTCATAGTGAAGCACCTTATCATAGTATGGTAGAAAAATAAAATAAAAAATAATGAAAGGTAGACTAAAGTCTACCCTACTAGCTACTGCCTCAGATCAAATTTTAAATATGCTGCAGCACCGAATCATAGTAATGAGTTGGCTGAAATGATGGCAACATCATTGAATGGAAGATTTTGATATCGAATTAAATAAGTTATATTATCCATTCTTCAATCTTTTTTGATGATATTCCCCATTGCATTTCACTTATAATTTTATTATTAACACAATGCCTGCAAAATGGTATGGGTCTGATTAGAAAGTCTAATATTTCTTGAATATTTTGGGCTTTGTATATATCTATATAATCTCCTTCGGATATTTCAAGATTTTGATTAAAATATTTATTGAAATGTTCAATGTATGCTGCAATAGGACATTTATATATTTTCCCTCTATTAAGTTGAACACAACCAGGGAATGGACATTTTATATAACTTAATTGTTCGTTTTGTTGTCCTGTTATGTCTAATGGTATTTTGTAAGATGTTTTTAAAACTTTTTCATCGTTATAAAATTTAAGATTAACGTTATGTTTTTTACATAAATTTTTGACTTTTTCCCATTTGATTTTGATTGGGTATTTAGTCGGAGCTAATGTAATATTATATTGTGATAATTTCTCAAAAAAAGTATCTTTTTGTGATGTTATTAATATTCCGTTTGTTACTAAGTTTATATTAGTATCCGGAAAATATTTTCTTGCTATTTCTAAGTATTGAGTACAATTAGGATTTAATAAAGGCTCTCCGCCTAAAATATTAATAAGTCCAATTTTATTTGTTAATTCTGATATTCTTTTTATCTCATTTTCAAATTCGGTTACAGGTAAAAATTCAGCATCGGCAATAGTAGAAAAATGGGTGCAACCTTTACAATTCAAATTACAATGTTCTGCAATGTGTATTTCAATTCTCGGTAAATAAAGGTGCGGAGTGATATTTAACAGGCATGAAGATAAATCTTGGGGGGGGGGGAAGTTGTGTTTTAATCTTAATTCCAAGGATTTTTTTTACTTTGTGATTTCCTTGTATATAACCGGAATAAAAAAAATTATTCATAAATTCTCCTATTGTATATTATAATTTAATCTTGGTGTCACAAATTTAAAAATTTAGTATGTTAGGCAATTTTAAATGGTAAACACTTGAACGACGACAAAGAAGATACAAAATTAGATATTATTTGTACTTATAATAAGTGAGAAATATTTACTGTTTATACTGCCTTTTCTTCTCTCACTCACACACTCTCTTCTTTTTCTCTTCCTTTTTCTCTCCCCGTTCCCTTTTTATTTCTACCCCCCCCTCCACAGAGGAAAAAGTTGCCAGGTTATCACTTTATAACGTTCCTAAGGAGCAAACTCCATTAAACAAGTTAATTATACAAAAAAACTTAATTATTGCAATCAAATATTTTTATAATAAAATAAAAATAAGAAAATCTGAGAATGCGGTGGCATGTCGCATAATCGATTAAATGTAAGTCATTAGAAAAGGAGTTAACTATGCCAAAAATGAAAACACACCGCAGTGGTGCAAAAAGATACAAAATTACTGCCGGCGGTAAAATTCTAAGAAGAAAAGCCGGTAAAGGTCATTTACTTCAACATAAAAGTGCTTCCAGAAAAAGAAAACTTTCTTCAATGATTGAAGTTTCTGCTACACACAGAAAACTTGTACTTAAAGAACTTCCTTATGCGAAGTGTAGTTAGTTTATTAGAATGAAGAAAGGAAATAAAAAATGAGAGTTAAACGTGGAAATGTCTTAAGAAAGAGACATAAAAAAATATTAAAATTAGCTAAAGGTTTTAAAGGGGCAAGAAGCAGAATATTTAAAGTAGCTAATACTGCCGTAATGAAAAAACTTAAGTATCAATATAGAGACAGACGTCACTTAAAAAGAAGTATGCGTCGTCTTTGGATTGTTAGAATAAATGCTGCAGTTAGACAACAAGGTATGAGCTATTCAAAATTTATGAATGCTCTTAAAAAATCACAAGTTACGGTTAACAGAAAAATGCTTGCAGATTTAGCAGTAAATGAACCGGAAGCTTTTTCAATTATTGTTGAAACAGCAAAAGCACAAAAATAGCTTATTATTGTTGAATGTTAAATCACAACAAATAAGTGAGATCTGACTATGTTAATGATATCAGATTATTTAAAAAAGAGGATTAAATAAAATCTTCTTTTTTTATTAACAAATATTAATATATAAAAAGTATATATGTTATATATAAAATAAAACGGGCATTAATATAATATAGTCAATTTCTTTATTACTTATTTTCCTTCACTCCTTTTCTCCATAACAAGACTGTGGTCGCTAAGCGACCTTTTTTTTGTTTGAGAAAGTATTGTCCGAAAACTGTCAGAGGAAATTTTTACTATAGCCGAAGGTGTTACGAATTGAAGCACCGAAACTAAGTGAGAATAACTGAAGTTGTATCCATAGTGAAGCTAGGTGTGAGAAAGGAAAATTCAAGACGGCAAGCACAAGGTTGCGACACCGGATTAAATACAAAGAGTAAAAAGTTGTAGGGTAGAATTTAGTCTACCATTCATTATTTTTTATTATAAAAAAAATAAATTATAAATTGAATAAACAAATAAAGTTTTCAAAGCGATACTTAGTTTTTAATTTATCAAGGAAATAAAAACTAAGTATAGGTAGACTAAAGTCTACCCTACTGCCTGAAATGAGTTACGGAGCTTAAGCTGAGTTTAGAAGTGATCTATACGAAGCTAAAGAACGTAATTTTTATTATTTACAGAAAAATGAATAAAATAAAAACTAAGTATAGGTAGACTAAAGTCTACCCTACTGCCTGAAATGAGTTACGGGGTTTAAACTGAGCTTAGAAGTAATCTATACGGAGCTAAAGAACGTAATTTTTATTATTTACAGAAAAATGAATAAAATAAAAAATAAGGAGAGTTAGACTAAAGTCTACCCTACTAATGCCTAAATTTTATAGGTGCCGCTGCACCAAAGGTTGCGACACCAGATTAAATTGAATTAAACTTTTATATTAAATGTAGTTTTTGGTTGTCCTTGACGCATTACTTGACCCAAATTATATATTTGTGCTTGATATTTTCTGATTTCCTTTGCCACTTGTCCGGTAAAAACTTTATTGTTTTCATCTAAATAATTTAAAAATGGATTAACAGAAATATTTTCAACTTCCTGTTTTACTACTTTTTGTATTTCCTGAATAGTTTTTTTAGGAAGTGCAACATTTAAACCAAATTGATTTTTAATTATTTTTTCGTTTGACATTATTACCCTTTATATTTAATCTGATGTTGCACTTTCCAGCTGACTGTTTTAGGGCTTGTCATCTGCTCACTGCTGTTGTTCGTTTCAGCCCTTATTTACTTTGGGGCGGTGCATTGGCACCTTTAATAGTTTGATTTAACTTATTTATATTTATCTTGAAACTAATCCAACTTTGAACCGGATTTACCGGCACCCTTTCGTAAATTTCTGTCATAGCAGTTCAAGTGCTAATTACCATATATATCGGAATATTTTTTTTAAACTTTAATGGTTTTAATAGTTTTGTAAAGAAAAAAAATCAAATTGTTACAAAATAAAAATTCTTTTGTTAAAATAAAAAAGTTTGAAATTGAAAAAAATAGCAATTTTATTTTTTAGAGTTTTTTAATCATCGGGAATTGAAAAGAATGTTAGATAGAATAAATCAGCCGATAGTTTCAAAAAATCAAAATTATAGAAAAGAAAATACGGAACAAAGTTTTAAAGGTCTGGAAAGCGGATTACTTTCAGGATTAAGGGGTTTAAATAATAGTCCTGCACTTGGTGCATGTGCTGTTGATTTTTTTTCTATGGTAGTACCAAGAACAGCAATTGAGTTAAAAAGCCGTGGAAAACAAGCCGGAATTGAAGCAGGATTCAGAGAAGTAGCAAGTTGTGTTATTCATGCTTGTGTGGGTTTGATAGGTCTTGGAGCTGCAACTATACTATCAGGCAAATTTAATAAAAAATATGGATTAAAAGCACAAAATATATTTGCAAGCGGTAATACAATAAATAACATGGCTGCTATATGGCAAAAATCTGAAGGAGTACAAGAAAAATTTTTTGAAAACTTTGTAAGTAATTTACAAGGGTTAAATGGTGAAAATTGGGTTAGTGTTTCAGAATCTGCGAATAAAAAAATTGTTGGTCAATTAGTTAATCTTGCACAAAAAACCCAAGAAGCCGCAAAATTAAAAGGTTCAAACAAAACAAAAACTTTAAAAGAAATTAAAAATTTAAAAAAAGTTATAGTCGCCAATTTAACACAAGATACGGGAGCACAAGCATCATATAAATTAAAAGGATTAAACGGTGCAAAAGAAGTATCTGCAACTTTAGGTGAATTTGTTGATAATGCTGTATCTGTATCAAATGCATTCAGAGATAAAACAAGCGAAAAACTTCCTGAATTTATAAAAGCATTAACAAAAAATAAAACTGCCTCTACAGTCCTGGGGCTGTTAGTTTGTGCCGGTTTATGTATAGGTATTCAACCGTTAAATAGATATTTGACAAAAAAACGAACTGGAAATGACGGATTTGTTGGGGTTGAAAATAAAAAAGCAGATAATTCTAAAGAATTCAAAACGGCAAAATTAGCAGCCGGTATAGCTTTTCCGGCATTTGCCATCGGTACTATTGGTAATGTAAAAGACTTATTATCTAATATACAATTTAATAGTAAAATTCCGACTATAAATCAATTTAAATTTTTATATGGATTGACTATCGGAAGTAGATTTATGTCCTCAAGAGATAAGAATGAATTTAGAGAAAGTGTTATAAAAGATACTTTAGGTTTTACTAATTGGTTAATATTGGGCGGTATGGTTTCAAAATTAACGGCACGTGCAATCGGCGGAAAAGATTTAATAAATAATCCCGTTAAGGAAAATGGGAAAAAAGGTCTAAAATATGCTTTTAATTGGATTTCCAAAGCTTCCGTAAAATCTTTTGATGAGGTAATGCTTCCAAAGGCAAAAGAAATAGTAAAAGATGGAAGTGTTAAATCATTTAAAAAATTGTTGAAAGAAACAGATAAAGTAACAAAATCAAAAGTATTAAAAATCGCTGCTTCTCAGGTTGCCGGTTATTTATATTCAGGACTTGTATTGGGTGTCGGAATTTCTAAACTTAATATTTTTATTACAAAAAAACTTGAAGCTAAAAATGATAATACACAAAATAAAAAATTAAATGATTATAATTTTATGACTCAAGAATTAAGTTCAGTGTTTAAAGATTTTGAATAATTTGATATAATATTATCCGAAAAATGTCCGAAAAAAATTCTTGCATTTGGAATGTTAAGCAATTTCAATATGTTTGGCACTAAAGTGCGGCATCGGATTAAATATTTACTGGTTTTTACAATAAGAATGTAACAAAAATCTATTAAGACTAAAAATGTAATTATTAACAATTCTATATCCGTAAGCTAAGTCATAATTATAAGAGGTATGATGTATTCAAGTATAAAAAATGAATATGAAACTATACTTTCAGCAGAAAGCAGAGCTGTAATAGAAGAAGTATCTAAAATAGCAGAAAAATATAGAATAAAAATATTTTTAATAGGTGGTATTGTTCGTGATCTAATATTAAAAAATGAAATTAAAGATATTGATATTGTAGTTCAAGACGATGCTATAAAATTTGCATATATATTAAAAGAAAATTGTGATTGCGAAATAATAAAAGAACAAAATGATTTAAGAACTGTTTGTATAAAATTTAATCCAGATATTTTAATTGATTTCGCTTCAACCAGAGAAGAAATGTATACTTCGCCGGGTATACTTCCAAAGGCATATAATTACGGATGTAATATAAATTTAGATATGAAAAGACGTGATTTTACAATTAATACAATGGCAATGGCTCTTTCCGACAGTGAAAAATACAAATTAATTGATTATTATAACGGATTTGAAGATATACAAATGCGTAAAATAAAAGTACTGCATAAAAATAGTTTTATTGATGATCCTTCAAGAATAGTAAGAGCTTGGAAATTTAAATTAAGGTTAAACTTTGAAATTGATCAAAATACATTCAAATTAGCTATGGATTATTTAAAAAATCCTTGTAAAAATATACCTTTAGAACGAATAAAAGGAGAATTTCTTCAATATTTTTCCATTAAAAATCAAAATATTTATAATGAAGTTATAGATAATAAATTGTATAAACTAATCTCAGATAATCCCATAAAAAAAATTGAGAATTCAAGGTTAAGAGAAATAACTAAGTATAATAAATATTATGATAATAATTTAATTTTTATATTATGTTTAATAATAAATTCTGATTATTCATTACACCATTTAAATCTTACAGCTTTTGAAAAAAAAGTCATTTATGAAGTAAGGGAATTAATGAAAAGTCCTACAATAAATACTAATGACAACTTTGAAATTTATCAACGTTATATAAAAAATACAGATTTGACTTTATATATTTATTACTTGATATCAGCTGATCAATCAATTTTAAAATTTTTGGATTCTTTAAAACAAATTAAAATTTTGATCACTGGAAAAAATTTAATAGATTTGGGTTTAATTCCTTCCAAAAATTTTACTTTAATATTTAATGAAGTATTGAAAGAAAAACTATATGGAAATATAAATACAATGGAAGAAGAAATAGAATTCGTAAAAAAATATTTTGTTAATTAAAATATGTCCGAAAAAATTTCACTCTCTTAAAATTGTTGCAGCGGCACATTTAAAATTTAGGCAGTAAGGTAGATTTTAGCTGTAGGGTAGACTTTAGTCTACCTTTCATTATTTTTTATTTACTTTTTGTATTTAATCCGGTGTCGCAACCTTATGTTTGCTGTCTTGAGGCTTGTCATTCGCTCGCTTTCGCTCGACTTCACCCTACGGAAAATTCGCTCTCTTGAAATTGCTGTAGTGGCACCTTTTAAATAATTAAAAAAGAGAAAGTTAATTTTACTTTCTCTTTTTTATTTTTAAATAAAAATTCTAATTAAACACTAACAACTAAATTTTCAGCTTGTTCTTTTAATAATTTAGCTTTATCAGTATGTTCCCAAGGTACATCAAAATCAGTTCTGCCCAAATGCCCATAAGCAGCAAGTCTTTGATAGAATTTACCGCCATTCTTAGCAGGAAGATTTCTTAAATCAAATTGATTGATAATTGCAATCGGTCTTAAATCAAAATTCTTTTCGACTAAATTCATAATACAATCATCAGAGATTTTGCCGGTACCGAAAGTTTCTACATAAATAGAAACAGGTTGAGCAACTCCAATAGCATAACCGAGTTCAATTTCACATTTATCAGCTAATCCTGCAGCAACAATATTTTTAGCGACATATCTTGCAGCATAAGCAGCACTACGATCAACTTTTGTAGGATCTTTTCCTGAAAAAGCACCGCCGCCATGTCTTGAATAACCACCATATGTGTCAACAATAATCTTTCTTCCTGTTAATCCGGCATCGCCTTGAGGCCCTCCTATTACAAATCTTCCGGAAGGATTAATTAAATATTTTGTTGAATTATCTGGTTTTAATTGTTCTTTATCAAATACGTAATTTATTACGTGTTTAATTACATCTTGTTTAATTATTTCTTGAATTTTAGTATTATCAGAAATACCGTTAATAACATCATCATGTTGTGTAGATATTACGATGGTATCAATTCTGACAGGTTTATCATTTTCATACTCAACAGTAACTTGTGATTTACCATCAGGTCTTAAATAATCGATGATTCCTTGTTTTCTGACTTGAGCAAGTCTATAAGAAAGTTTGTGAGCTAAACTTATAGGCAGAGGCATTAATTCTGGTGTTTCATTACAAGCAAAACCAAACATAATACCTTGATCTCCGGCACCTATATCTTTAGTTTCATTATCAGAAACTGCTGCATTATTTTCTCTTGTTTCTAATGCTTTATTAACTCCGCCTGCAATATCCGTAGATTGTTCATCAATACTTGTAATAACGGCACATGTTTTACTGTCAAAACCACCTGAAGATTTACCGGTATAACCGATATTTTCAATTGTTGATCTTACAACATGGGGAATATCTACATAACAAGATGAAGTGATTTCTCCTGATACAAGTACCATACCTGTTGTAACAGATGTTTCAGCTGCTACTCTTGATTTTGAATCTTTTGTAAGAAATTCATCTAAAATGGCATCGGAAATTTGATCACATACTTTATCAGGATGACCTTCCGTTACAGATTCAGACGTAAATAGATATTTTTTTGAACTCATTTTAACTCTCTTTCTTGTCTAATGGTAAACTGATCTTTTGTTAATTTTACTTTTAAAAAAGATTTTAGTCAAATTTATAACTAATAAAAAAACCGCAATATTGCGGTTTTTTAACTTTTAATTTAACTTAGATTTATTTTGTTTCTCTTATATTTAATTTTTTTACTAAGTTTCTGTAATCTTCAAGGTTTTTATCCTTTAAATAAGCAAGAAGTCTTTTTCTTCTTCCTACCATCATTAAAAGACCTCTTCTTCCTTGAAAATCTTTTTGATTAGATTTTAAATGTTCTGTTAATTCAGTAATTTTTTCTGATAATAAAGCGATTTGAGTTTCAACGCTTCCTGTATCTTTATCATTTTTTCCGTATTTTTTTACGATTTCTGATTTGTTTTTTAAATTAATTGCCATTCTTGTTTCCTTTTTTAATATTGTGACTTTTTCGGTGGGTAAGTCTTGTACTATATAATAATAAGAATATAATAATATTTCAAGTATTGTTGTTAACTTTTATTAAAATGTCCGAGAAAATTTCTCAATAAGGAACATAAGTAAATTTAAATATTATTATTCGTTAAACATTTTAAAAAATTCTTTTAAAAATGCATAACCTTTTATGTATGTTTTGTAATCCATTTGTTCATTCGCAGAGTGCATATTATAAACATCCGCTAAGCCTATTAGGGCAGGTTTAAAAAATTTCCCTGATTTATTTTTATTATTTGCATAAATGTGTGTTTCAGCTCCGGCATGAAATGATGAAATATCTAAATTTAGATTAAGATTTTCACCGGCTTTTTTTGCTACATTTATAATTGTTTCATCATTATTTTTTTCAAAAGGCGGCAGATGTTCAGATGTTGAGTAATCAGCGATTGCCAATCCTTCATATTTTTTATTAAACTTATTAACAATTTCTTTAATTTCATTAAGCAGATTATTTTCATATTCTCTACTTGAACTTCTGATTGAATATGTAGCACCTGCTTTCGTATTGATAATATTTGTAACGGCATGATGGGTTATAAAATCTAAATATTGATTACTTGAAATATTAGTGGATTTTATATTTGTAATAGCATTTTCAATACCTCCGCCAATGATCATTCCAAGATTAATTGAGGTAATAACGCCATAATTATCTTTTTTATAAACTCCTTGAGGGATATCATTAACTAATTCGGCAATAAGTTTTGCCGCATTGACTCTGGTATTATCACCTATATCAATTCCAGAATGTCCGCCTTTTAGGGCATTTACCGTAATGGTAAGATTTCTGTAATTAGCTCCGGAGAATAGAACTTGACCCAGTTTATCCGCATCTAAAACAAGTACGTATTCAGAATCTATTTCATTCATTTTAACATTACGAATTCCTTGCATTGTTTGTTCTTCATCACGTGTGAAGATGATTTCAAGACCGCCGTGTTTAAAATTGTTATCATTTGATATTTCAATTGCAAGTAAAATAGCGGCAGCAACACCTACTTTATCATCTGCTCCCAATGTTCTGGATTTATCAGTTTCTATGATATTACCATTTTTTTTAATAATTATTGGAGAATCATCACCTGCAACATCCATATGTGCACTTAATAGTATAGATTTTTTTGATTCGTCTGTAGCATTAATTTTTGCGATAACATTTCCGAAATTATCTAATTTTGCATTAATTTTATTTTCTTTAAATATTGAAATGATTTTAGCTGAAACATTTTCTTCTTTTAATGACGGGGATGGTATTTCCGCTAAAGTGCAGAATAAGTCAATTAATTTATTTTCTTTTCTAATTGTATCCATTTTTTCTCCTTTTTATATATAAATTATAGACTATATTTATTAATTAGTATATAATTAAATTGAAGTAATTAAATATAAACAGCTTAGACAAATTTTAAAGGTCTGCTGCAATAAGTTCAAGACAGTCAGTAAAAAATGCGACATTAGATTGTATATAAGGAAAAAAATATGGCGAAGGTATTATTATCAATTCCTGAAAAGTTTTTGAATCAAATAGATGAATTTGCAAATCAAGAACAGAGAACCAGAAGTGAATTGATTAGAGAAGCATTAAGAAGTTACATGAGAAAAAGTGTAATGTTCGATGCAAAAAAAGTAAATGCCCAAGCAGAACTGCTTGATAAATTATTAGACTGATTCTGTTTTACTATTGCTGAAAGATTGTTTAGTCATATAGGGCAAGTTGAGTTTAAATCAAAAGAGTGAGCAACTTTACGGTTGCACTCGAACAAGCGAGAGGTTGCGACACCGGATTAAATTTTTTATAAGTTTCTGCATTCAATTAACGATTTAAATTTTCTCGAACAAAATATACTCATTCGGATTAGTTTATATAAGCGTACTTGAATTTTAAAATTTATGTATTAATATTAAGAAAGATGTCCGAGAAAAATTTTACATATACTGATAAGTAAAGTTTTTTGAGTGGTGTGTTTAAAATGAGAGCAGCTTTACTGTTGCACTTGAGCAAGCAGAAGGTTGCCAAAGGATTAAATTAAATAACTTTAAAAGCTAAATGGGGATTTACATGGCTCGAAAAGTATTTGTATGTATTTTTATATTAACATATTTTATGTTTTTAAAACCGCAAGTATCCGATGCGGATGTTATATCTCAAATAACAATAAAAGAATTGATAGTAAAACATGCTGTTGAATTGGGTTTAGATCCTGCTCTGGCGTTAAGTATAGCAAAAGCGGAATCTAATTTTTGCCACGAAAAAAAGAGTAAATACGGAGCGGTAGGAGTATTCCAATTAATGCCCTCTACTGCCAAAAAATTAGGATATAACCCATATTATTTAAATGACAATATAAAAGGCGGAATAGCATATTATAAAATGATGTATAAAATGTTCGGAACAACGGAATTGGCACTTGCAGCATACAATGCAGGCCCCGGAAATGTAAAAAAATACAATGGAATTCCGCCATTTATAGAAACAAAAAAATTTGTAACAATGATAATGAAAAGTTATAAAAATTTGAAAGATAATCCTGATCCGGCTATAACAAATTATCAAAATTCTATGAAAAATATATCAGATGTTAAACCAAAAGATGAAGAATCGGATTTAGAAAAAGAACAGGAAGAAATAATAAATCTATATCTTTCAAATCAGGGAGTTTAGGGGAAAGAAATGTTTCAGGAAATAAAAACACATGAAATTACAACCGACGTGGTAATATTTACTATCAAGGATAATAGACTTCAAGTGTTGTTAGTAAAACGTGCAAATGAGCCATTTAAGGGAAGATGGGCAATTCCCGGCGGATTCATAAGATTATCGGAAAATTTGGATAATGCGGCATTAAGGATATTAAAAGAAAAAACAAATGTCGATAATATATATTTGGAACAGTTATATACATTTGGTGATCCTCTTCGTTATCCCGGTTCGAGAGTAATAACATGTGCATATTTCGCTTTAATAAGAAGTGATGATATAAAACTTTCTTTTGATAATTCACAAGGAATAACAGAAGTTCAATGGCATGAAGTATATAATCTTCCAAGTTTAGCGTACGATCACAAAGAAATTATAGAATATTCCATAAAAAGGATGAGAGAACGACTTGAGTTCTGCCCGATAGCATTTCAGTTGTTGCCTGAAAAATTTACATTGACAGAACTGCAAAAATCATACGAATTGATATTAGATATGAAATTGGATAAACGCAATTTTAGAAAAAAAGTATTAACGGGATCTGTACTAAAAGAATTAAATGAATATACAAAAATGGGTTCCAAAAGACCTGCAAGATTATATTCTTTTGATGAAATAACTTTAGATTCAAAGAGAGGACATTTCTTTTCTTAATGAGTGTAAAAAATAAATTTGTAAATCTTTATTGAGATAAAAAAAAATTTTAAGATTTTAAATAAAATTTGTGCTAAATTTGTAATGTAAAAAAGAGATTGAAAAACACTTTAATGGTTAGATAAAAGGTGTAAATCTCAACACAGTTTAAGAATGTAGAGTCAAGGAGATTTAAGGTATGAGCGAATACTTGAGCAAAGAGGAAATTCGTAAGTGGAGAAGCTCATTAGAACGCATAACATTAGAAGAATATGCGGCAAGGCTGGGAAAAGTAATACAAGAAGAAAAACACGATGACAGTTTAGTAGATAGTGTAATACTGAGATCTTTAAATTCAATGTCAGTTGAAAGCTATACGCCTAAAACAGAAAAAATACAAAGCTTAGCTTTAAGATCATTCCAAAAAGAAAAAGAAATAACAGAAGTTAATCCGGTAGTACAACAGTTAACTCCTAAAAAAGAAGAAAAAATAACAAAACAACCAAAAAAAGTTACAAATATAAAGAAAAAAGAAACTGCGAAAATAAAAGAAGTAAAGAAAAATAAAGAAATAGAATATTCTTTTAAAAAAGCTCTTACGGCTCGAGAACAACTTGTTTTTGATCATTTTCTCTCAAATAAAAATACAATAGTTTATGCAAAAGATTTAGCAAAAATACTTGAACTTCCAAGAGATTATGTGTATAAGTATATTAAGAACTTAAGAAGTAAGTTAAATGAAGATATACTTCAAAATGCCGATAACGGCGGTTATTTGTTGAAAGTTTAAGGATATGGGGAAAAAGGAAAAAAAGGTAATAAAAGTTGCATTTCCGCACATGGGAAATATATACATAGCGTGGGCATCAATACTTAGAAAACTGGGTGTAGAACCTTTAATTCCTCCCCGAACAAACAAAAAAACACTTGAATTAGCAAATAAATACAGTCCCGATTCAATATGTCTTCCATATAAATTAGTATTGGGTAACTTCCTTCAAGCATTAGAAAAAGATGTTGATTATGTTGCAATGATTTCATCAAATGGTATATGTCGTCTTGGTGAATATGGTCAAAGTATAAAAAATATCTTAAAAGATATAGGTTATGAATCAAAATATACTGAAATGGAATTATATGATGGTTTTAGAGGAATGTATAAATTTATTGCTAAACTGTCAGGTGTGAAAAATCCTTTTGTAATAGTATATGCTCTTTATTTGGCAGTCAGAAAAGTTTTTATTTTAGATCGAATTGAAAATTTGTTTTCCTATTATAGAGCCAGAGAATTAAAACCCGGTACTGCGGAAGGATATTATAATCATGCTCTTGCCTTAATTTCTGATGCTGATTCAATTAGAGAACTTAAAAAAGCAGAAAAAGAAGCAATAAAAATAATTAAAAAAACACCTGTTGATATTAACCGTGATGTAGTAAATGTTGATATTACGGGTGAAATATTCCTTGTCCAAGATAGTTTTTCTAATCAAAATATAGAAAAAGAATTAGGAAAAATGGGAGTTCAAACAAGAAGATCTTTAACTGTTTCAGGTTTTTTAAAAGATGCTATAATACCAAAATGGTTAAAAAAAGGTGAAACTCATTTGGAACGTGCATATAGATTAGCTCGTCCGTACTTGAAACGTGATATAGGCGGTGATGCTTTAGAATCCGTAAGTGATGTTTTGTATGCTAATCAAAGAGGAGTTGATGGTATTATTCATGTAAGTCCGTTTACTTGTATGCCTGAGATTATGTCTCAAAATATATTCCCTTCTATGAGAGAAAACTGTGATATACCTATCTTAACTTTAATTATGGATGAACAATCAGGAAGGGCCGGTTATATTACAAGATTGGAAGCATTTGTTGATTTAATAAGACGAAGAAAATTTATAAAAAACAAAAAAAATAATACAAAAACAAATGTTAAGTAATGTAAATCTGAAAAATATTGAAAATATTGGGTTTTGAAAGAAAATCCAATATTTTTTTATATAAAAAAGCAATTATTCAAAAAATATATACTTTATATATATGTAAATAATAAATACGAGATATTAAGAGAATCGAAATAAAAAATATATTCATACATACCTTACTTACTACTACCTTTACTAACACACGAGGAAATTGAAAAAGATTTCAGAGGAACCCTAAAAAGTTCCTTTTTTTTTATTTTGTGGCACGCTATATTAGCAATATTAACTATTTTCAATTAATTTTTTATGTTCGCTTTTCCATTGATAGGAAATATCATAATCGATATTATTTTCGATAGCTAAGTGTTTCATAAGAATTGCTTGATTTAAAATTTGATCATTTATATTACCGAAAGGGCTATTAGGATTATTGGCAGAATTTGATTCACAATCAATAACTATTCGTTTGACTCCTGAATCTTTACATCTTTCAATAAAAGTTCTAATATCGTTTTCATTTGCACTTAGAGAAAAGAATATATATTTAACATAAAGCATATCCGGATATTGAGCATATTTTTTTATGTTTTCCCAGACTTTATGAAAATTATTTTGGCGTTTAATTTTGTAATATGTTTCTTCTGTTCCTGAATCAGGGCTGATTTGGATACTCATAGATCCATCTTTAAGTCCTTCTAAAATAATATCGGAAAAAACAATACCGGACGAATTAACTGCCTGCCTATAGCCATTTTGGTGGGCGAAATCAGAAATCGAATTAAATTCAGAACATATGGTAGGTTCTCCGCCGCCCCAGTTAATTAAAACGTTTTTACTTATCATATTCTGTTGTTTCAGTTGTTTAATAATCGGTAAAAGTTCATAGTTAATATCATGAGTCTTGTTTTTAATAAAGCAGTATATGCAGTTTGAATTGCATTTATTAAAATGGTTTATTGTTATAAATTTTATATTTTCGGTTCCCAATGGCGGTACAATTTGCTTTTTTAAAGAAAGGCAATTTTTGCAAAATCCATAATTCGTTTGATTTGATCGCATGTATAAATCAAGTTTTTCTAAGTAATCGTCAAAATTAAATTTAGTAATAATATTATTAAATAATATTGGTGGTGAATAAGGTGTTCTTTGACAATGACAGCATTTTGCAATAACGTTTATATAAAAAGTAATATCTTCATATATTCGTGGGCAAAACATAAGAAATTTTCCAGCGTATTTTTGATTAAATTTATCAATTTTAAACTTTTTAAACATAAATCCTCATATAAGTATAATTATATATAATCTGATGTAGTGATCTTTCGATTGCTTTTTGCAAATTAAAAGTTAATTCTATTTTACAATGCTTTTTCAATATGCAAAATTTTCACTTTTTTCCTTCTATTTTTTAGGCAAACTCGTATAAATTTATTCGGATAATATTCTTTAATAATTTAACATAAATATTGATTAAAATTAAAAATTAATTAATACATCAAATAGTGTATTCAAAAAAAATAAAAAAAATAAGATACTTATATTGTACGATTAAAAGCGGATAAAGTGTAGTATATAATTTAGAAATTTGTAAGGCGGTTAAATTGTATAATTCTATATACCCAGCCTACATAAAAACATATCAGGGGCTAAATAATAAAAGAATAATAAAGAAAAATGATGATGAGAGAAGCTCTCAATCATCAGCTCAGGCTGAAAATGATTTAAATAAAGAGAAGAAAAAAACCGGCTCTGAATCATTTTCAAGAACCGCAGCTTTAACATTTCCTAATGGTGAAAAATCCGCAATAGATTATACAAAACGAAAAATCGGAATAGATCAAATAATAATTGATTTTAAAAATACAACAAATGCAATAGGTGCACCTGATGATATAAAACTTGAAGTGAGTTCTTATTTATCTTTGATTGAAAATCAATCAAAGAAAATAAATCCAAATCATCAAATTATTCAATCCAATTTAAAAAATGCTTCGCAAATATTAGATGAATATATCACTAACACGTTAAAGAAACCGTCAAAAGTAGTTGAAAATTGGGTAGATGCTTTATTCCTTCAACAAATAGATTATAAAAGTAATTCTTCAATTACAAGTACACAAACAGTAGAAGAAGAGAATATACAAAAAGAAGAATCTATAACACCTGATAAAATTCAAGTATCAGAAACAGTTGAGAAAAAAAATCCTGTTAAAAAAGATATTTATGTTCCTCAAGATCCCGAATTAAAAAGAAAATTTTTGGCTGCAAAAAAATATGCAGCTATAGATGAAAAAGAGAAGGCATTATATTCTTTTCAAAATGCAATGGATTATGCTCAAGAAATAGGAGATAATCAAACTTGTGCAATGATTCATTATGAAGAAGGTGTTATATATGATGGTTTTAATCGTATAGATGATGCATTGTATAATTATAACAGAGCAATAAGACAGAGTGAAGATAATAATATAAAAGCAAGAGCTCATTATTCCATGGGAAAAATATATGATGATTATGTTAAATTTGAACCTGCGGTTGAACATTTAGCAGCAGCAGTATCATTTGCAGGAGAGGCAGATAATTTAAAACTGCAAACACAGGCACTTTCAAATTTGGCAAAAATGCATGCAGACAGATATGATAAAAAGAATGCACTAATGTTTATGGATTTAACGGATTTAGCAGCTTCAGAAACTCATGATGAGAGAGTTATAGGAATTAATGCAAATAGAAATGCTTCATATTGTAAAAAATTGAATGAAAAAGCAAGAGCGTTAGAATATTATAAAAATTCAGCAAAGATATACGATAATTTAGCAGATAAAGAAAAACTGGCTAAAAACTATAAAGAAGCAGCTTCTGTTATGCTAAGTTTCGGTAATAAATCAAAAGCTGAAAAACTTCTTACAAAGGCATATATTGCAGCACAATCAACAGATAATAATGAATTGAAAGAAGAAATTGCATTAGAATTACAACTGTCTGAGTAAATTTTTACAATAAACAGAGGGTGAGAGTGAAAATGACCGAGAAACAAAGGGGTTGAAATGAGCTAGAGCGACAGCGAGCCGGCAGAGCCGGTTTAAAGTTGGATTAGCTTCAAGACAAATATAAATAAGTTAAACCAAATTTTAAATGTGCCGCTGCACGGAACCCGAGAATGTGAAGGCGAGCTGAACGACAAACGAAGTGAAGTGAAGCACTCGAGCGATACAAAGC
>CANPZN010000008.1 GCA_947588785.1 Candidatus Gastranaerophilales bacterium | reverse complement strand
TATTATCAGTTTTGGCTATTTTTTCTATTTCTTCACCAGAACCGTAGGGACAGCAATCATTTACCATTATTATTTCATAATCAAAATCTTTATTATTTAATGTATTACATATGGCATCATATAATAACTTTACATTCCTTTTATCACCATATATGGGTGAAACTACAGATATTAATGTTCTGTTCATCTACACAAATCTTTCTTTAAAAAACTTTTTAGATATTGAAAAGATATAATTTATTTGTTCATCTGTCAAGTCATAAAATAAAGGAAGTCTGACAAGTGTTTCAGCAGTTTTGTCAGTATTAACCATAGATAAAGGTGTTTTGCCAAATTGTTTTCCCGCTGGTGATGAATGAAGCGGAATATAATGGAATTTTACATCAATATCATATTCTTTCATATAATTTATAAATTCGTTTCTTGCTTTGTTTTTATTAAATAAAATATAAAAAATATGACCGTTATGTTCTGCATAATCAGGAACAAAAGGACATTTTATATATCCTTTTTCTTCATAGAATTTAAAGAAATTTAAATATGCATTCCAAATATATAATCTTTTTTTCATTATTTTATCATAAACCAGTAATTGTGAATACAAAACAGCAGCATTTATATCAGACATTTTATAAGAAGAACCTATATTTAACCAAGTATATTTATCTGTTTCCCCAACAATAAAGGCTTTACGATTTGTACCTTTTTCACTTATTAAATCGGCAAATTTAGAATATTTATTATTGTTTATAATAATAGCTCCTCCTTCACCGGAGGTAATATTTTTAGTTTCATGAAAACTTAGACAACCTATATCTCCAATACTGCCGAGATATTTACCATCATACTTCGCACCTATTGTGTGAGCAGCATCTTCTATAACAATTAAATTGTATTTTTTTGCTATTTCAAGTATTTTTGCCATATTACAAGCAATACCAGCATAGTGAACAACAACTATTGCCTTTGTTCTTTTTGTTATAGCTTTTTCAATAAGATTTTCATCAATATTTTGTGTCTTGGGATTAATATCAATAAAAACGGGAATAGCACCTCTTA
Source organism: Candidatus Gastranaerophilales bacterium (assembly GCA_947588785.1). Lineage (GTDB taxonomy): Bacteria > Cyanobacteriota > Vampirovibrionia > Gastranaerophilales > Gastranaerophilaceae > Avigastranaerophilus. The sequence continues at coordinate 43,232 of CANPZN010000008.1, read as the reverse complement.
AAACAAAAGCATTAGCTGTTGAAACAAATGTAAATGAAGGCATAATAACTTCATCTCCGGCATTAATTTCTGATAAAATGGCGGACATTTCCAGTGCTGCGGTGCAAGAAACAGTAAGAAGAGTTTTTGTTAAATATTCTTCTTTAAACCAACTTTCGCATAATTTTGAGTATTTATTATCGGAAGATACTCTTGTTTTGAGGAAGCATTCTTTAATATTTACTATTATTTCTTCATTAAAAAAAATTTTATTGAAAGGTATTATCATAATTACTATTTTAACATAAATTTTTTATTTATATCTATACAATAATTTTATTTTTAATATGATTATAAAAATTATAATTTATACTTATTCCAATTGTCAAATAAAATAAAATTGTCCGAGAAAAATTCGCATTAAGGAACGTTGGCGGAATTTCGATCGGATGCAAGTTTTGTAAGCAAGGATGAAGCGAGTGCAGGACGAAGTCGAGCGAGTGACTATCTTGAGCGAAAAAATTTATGACAGTCATCGGCAAAGTGCGACACTAAATTATATAGTAAGCTAATTGTCAAAATTTAATTTTTTCACTTTATAATGGTGTATAATAATTATGTTGGGGATAAATTACAGAAGGAAATAATAAATGCAAAAAATAGTAATTACATTAATAGTGTTATTTGTAGGTTTAGTTGCTTATGCTATAGATTATTCAAGTTATAAATTAGATAATGGTCAAAATGTTGTTATAAAAGAGGTACATGATAATCCTATTGTTATAATAGATACTTGGATAAAAACAGGCTCTATAAATGAAACGGATGAAAATAACGGAGTAGCTCATTTTTTGGAACATTTATTTTTTAAAGGTACATCAAAGCACCCGGCAAAAGAGTTTGATCAGATATTAGAATCAAAAGGTGCAGTTACTAATGCCGCTACAAGTAAAGATTTTACACATTATTATATTCTTATTCCTTCCGAAAATTTTGAACTTGCTTTGGATTTACATTCAGATATGCTTTTAAATCCGTTGATTCCGAGAAAAGAATTAGAGAAAGAACGAAAAGTTGTAATAGAAGAGATTGCAAAAAATAATGATAGACCAACAACAATATTATATAAAAATCTTGTTAGTAATTTTTACAAACAGCATCCATATAAAAGAGATGTAATAGGAACAAAAGACGTAATAGAGAAAATATCACGAGAGCAAATTTTTGATTTTTATAATAAATGGTATGTACCGGAGAATATGACTACAGTTATTGTAGGCGATGTAAATACCCAAAAAGCATTGAATTTAGTGAAAGAGAAGTTTAATAAACAAACTAATTCGATGTTAAAGAAGACGAAGGTGGAATATAAAACTGATAAAAGGCCATCAAAACAAATAGAGGTTGTAAAAAATTTAAATAATATAGAAACGGGATATATTCTTATCGGATTTAAAGGATGTCATCCTATGGAAAATAAAGATTCATATGCTCTGGATGTTATAGCAACAATATTAGGGGATGGAAAATCTTCAAGGTTGTATAAGAATATAAAGGAAGAAAAACAGCTTGTACACTCAATTTCAGCTTCACATTCTTCAATGAAAGATGATTCTTTATTTATAATAGATGCAAATTATATAACATCTGATATGGAAAGACTGAAAACAGCGATTTTCTCAGAAACAGAAAAATTGCAAAAAAATGAAATAACGGCAGAAGAAGTTGAGAAAGCAAAAAATATAATAGCAAGAGATACATATTATGCAAGAGAATCTGTTTCAAATATTGCTGGAGAAATAGGTTATACACTCACTTTAACCGGAAATAGTGATTATTATAAAAATTATTTGGAAAATATTAATAAAGTAACAGTTGAAGATTTAAAACGTGTTGCAAAAACATATTTAAATCCGGAAAATGCTGTAATTTCAATAATAACTCCAGAAAAAAAGAATAAAAAAATCCAAAAGATTGAAGATAATAAAAATTATTCAGCGAAGTTAATAAGCAGAAACGGAAATACATCAAAATATCAATTAGAAAATAATGCAGAATTAATTATCACAAAAAATACGGCAAACGATATTATAGCCATAGAAATGGCAGCAAGAGGAGGAAATAATCTTGAAAAGATTCCTGGTATAGGAATAATAACAGCAGAATCAATTTTAAAGGGAACCCAAAAATATAAACAGCAAGAATTATCTCAGTTATTGGAAGAAAATGGAATAAGATTGGTTCCGTCTGCTCATGGGGATTCATTTAATATTTCAATGAAATTCACGAAAAATGAAAAAGATCTTGCATTAGAAATACTTAGAGAAGCAGTTAATAATGCATCTTTGGAGTCAGTAGATGTAGAGAGGGTAAAATCAGATAAATTATATTCAATAAAGAGTTCAAAAAATAATCCTGATTCATTTGTTTTTGACGAATTTAAGACAGCATTATGGGAAGGAACTCCATATGGGAATACGGGAAAAGTACTTGAAAAAAGTATACCGTTAATACAAAGAGAAAATGTAAAAGAATTCTATGAAGATTTATTTCCTGCAGAGAATGTGGTAATAACAGTAAACGGAAATGTAAATGAACAGGAATTGATAAATTATTTTTCAACACTTATAGAAAAAAAGAATAGCGGAAAAATAAAATTAAGTGAATATAAAAATAAATTTAAACCTTTATACAAAAATAAGATAGTAAAAACAATAAAGGATACTCAGGCAACATGGCTGGTATTAGGGTGGTTAACGGACGGAAATACAAATATAAAAGATTGGGCTACATTACAAGTAATAGATTCAATACTAGGATCTGGCATGAGTTCAAGATTATTTACGGATTTAAGAGATGAACAAAGTTTAGCATATCAAGTAGGTTCTTCATTTTCAGCGAATGCGAATAAAGGAGTTTTTGCGATATATATAGCAACAAATCCTGAGAATACGCAAATAGCAAAACAAGGAATGTTTAATGAAATAAATCGAATAAAAAAAGAATTTGTTACGGATAAAGAATTGATGGAAGCAAAAGATAAATTATTAGGAAATTTTGTATTATCGATGGAAACAAATATGGATAAAGCTTCAGTAATGAATGCATTAGAGATTTCATCAAGAGGATATGAATTTGTTGAAAAATATCCTGAAATAATCAAATCGGTAACAGTACAAGACGTAATAAAAACAGCGAATAAGTATTTTAATCAACCATATGTATTTTCAATGTTAGGAAATAGTAAATCTCTTGAAAAAATTTAATAAATCAGGTAAATTTAAAAAGAGAAATGGAAAAATATGAGAAATCAAATAGTTGAAGGAAAAGAATTTTATATATTGTCAAGAAGTGTTGATAATGCTTCAAAGTGTATAGTTACTGATGTTAAAGAAGATTGCTTTGAAGTGGCATTAAGAAATAAAGGGAAATATGAGGTAGATGAATCTGTAGAATTATTTACAATGACAAATGACGGGCAGTTGTATTTTGAAACTATAGTAAAGGAAGTAAAAGAAGATAAAATATCGATATGGTATCCTATTGATATTAAATTTTTACAGAGAAGAGAATATTCAAGAATAAAGTCGGAAGAATCATTGAAGTTAATAAGATGTAAAGAAGAAATAATTGCAGAAATATTAGATATAAGTGCCGGAGGTTTAAAATTAAAAACTGATAATCCGTTATCATTATTAGATGAATATGATATAAGCCTAAAAATAGAAAATCAGGTTATAAATTGTAAATTTAAACCGATAAGAATTGAAGCAAATCAAAGTAAATATATATCTTCAGGGCAGTTTGATAATATAGATAATTATGATAGAATTATGTTGGTTCAGTATTGTTTTAGGAAGTTGATAGAAAATAGCAGTAAATAAACTTGTAAAAGAGTAAAAAATATTGTTAAATATTCTATGGATAGTATATAATTAGGTGGATGAAAAAGTGCCAAAAAAAGTTATAAAAAAAAGAAAAAACAGCAAATTTTTAGAGAATATTCCTTTAAAGTTTAATAATACAATAGCAATAACCATAATATTTGTTATCTTTATGATAGTAGGTATTATGGAATCAGTTATGTATGTGTTTTCGCAAGATAATTTAAAGAATCTGCAGAATGAACTTTCATCTGATTTCATAGCAAATACTCAAGTATTTATAAATGATATAAATAATGATCAATATGACAGAATCAAAGATGACCTAAATTCAGTAATGAATTATAATTATCAAGTGGAATATGTTGTGGTTTTAGATAATAAATATAATCAGATATATAGTTCATTACCCGACGGATCGGAATATATGATAATGCAGCCTAATAATCCGGCTTCATTCAAGTTGAAGTACGTGCCTGGTATGAATCTTTCAGATTCAAATGTTGTATATGTTAATAGTAATTCTAATAATATATATATGGGAGTTACTGAAAATTATGCTATAAAATCATATATGACATCTTCATTAAATTTCATAAGAATATTTTTCGGAGCAATGCTGTTAATATGTTTAATATCGGCATTTATGCTGGCCCAAAGTATATCAAAGCCAATGATGAAAATGAATGAAACTATATTAAAAATAGCAGACGGAGATTTATCCGGAAGATTGGAATATACAAAGTTTCAAGAAATAAATCAATTAGTTCAGTCATATAACTTAATGGCAACAACTTTACAAAGATTGTATTCAACATTAGAGAATCAAGTACAAGACAGAACAAAAGAATTAAAGAATGCATATGCAGAATTACAGAATACGCAAGCAATGATGGTGCATTCAGAGAAAATGAAATCATTAGGTGAGCTTGTTGCAGGAATAATGCATGAAATTAATAATCCCATAAACTTTATATATGGAAATATGACCCATTTAAGTAATTATTCAAAAGATTTGGTTGATGTGATAGAAAAATATACACAGTTTGAAACACAATTAAACGAAGCATCACAAAAAGAAATAAAGGAACTGAAAGAAACAATAGATTATGAATTTTTAAAATCTGATATGCCTGACTTAATAAAAAGTTGTAAAGAAGGAGCAGATAGGGCTAAAAACATAATTCAGGATTTAAAGAGTTTCTCGAGAATGGAAGAAGTATCAATAACCGATGTTGATTTACCGCATGAAATAGATATGACATTGAATATACTGCATAATAAATTGAAAAATAAAGCGGAAATACATAAAGAGTATATGGAAAATGTACCGAAGATAGAGGCATTTGGCGGACAATTAAATCAAGTAATAATGAATATACTGGATAATGCAGCCTGTGCAATACCGGAAAAAGGCGATATATGGATTAGATTAAAGACAGATGAAACGAATAAGAAACTAATAATGGAGATAGAAGACAACGGAACAGGCATGGACGAAGAAGTAGCAAGGAAAGTATTTGATCCGTTTTTCACAACGAAGCCGGTAGGACAAGGTACCGGTCTGGGTATGTCAATAACACATAAAATAATAAAGAATCATCAAGGAGATATAAAAGTAGAGTCGGAATTAGGAAAAGGGACAAAGTTTATAATAACATTACCGTTAAATATAGATAGAGAGAACTTGAACGCAAGTATGGTCGGAGAAGCTAATGGATAAGTATAAAATATTAATAGTGGATGATGAGCCTGATAATTTGGCACTTTTATATAGAACATTGAGAGGGAAATATGATATAGCGAAATCCACATCTCCTGTTGCGGCATTGGAAATGTTAAAGCAAGAACAGTTTCATTGTATATTATCGGATCATAAAATGCCGGAAATGGATGGTGTAGAGTTTTTAAAAAGATGTTACGAGATATCTCCGGATACAATGAGACTTTTAGTAACAGCATATACGGATGCAGGAATATTAATAGATGCAATAAACTATGCGAAAATATACAGATATATAAAGAAACCATATAATCCGGATGAATTGGTTCTGATAGTGGAAAACGCATTAGAATATTTACAGTTGAAAATGGATAATACAAAGTTAATAAATGACTTAAAAGAATTATTTGCAGGAACAGTGACTGCAATAGTGGAAGCATTAGATGCGAAAGATTCATATACATTGGGCAGAAGCCGCAGGGTTACATATTATGCGGTAAAATTGGCGAAATCAATGCATTTAAGTGAAGGAACGATAGGGAAAATAGAACTGGCCGGATTATTGCATGATATAGGAATGATAGGAGTATCAGATGAAATATTGGCAAAAGTTGAGAAATTGACAGCCGAAGAATATGATGAAATAAAAAAACACGTAGAAAATAGTGTTAGGATATTAGATGATATAAAGCAATTAAATGATGTTGTAGAAATAATAAAATATCATCATGAATTTTACGATGGGAACGGATATCCATATGGGAAGAAAGGCGAGGAAATACCTGTAGGTTCAAGAATAATAGCGGTAGCAGATGCTTTAGATTCAATGGTAACACCAAAGGTATACAGACAACAAGTATCAACGGAAGAAGCATTAAATCGAATAAAAGCTCTTGCGGGGAAGCAATTTGATCCGATAGTAGTAGATCATTTAGAACAGATACTCCCATCAACGGTAGAAGAATTAAGGGAATTAGAGAAAGCCGGGGAAATAGAATAAAAAGAATAAAAAGGAATAAAAAGAAGTCAAAAGGACTTCTTTTTTTATGATAAAATAGGTGTGTAGAAAAGAGTAAGGGAATAATTATATATGAGAATGTCAAAATTGTTTTTTCAGACATTAAGAGAATATCCGTCTGATGCAGAGGTAATGAGCCATAAATTATTGGTAAGAGCAGGTTATATAAGGAAATTAGCGAATGGAGTATATAATTATTTACCGTTAATGCAAAGAGTATTGAAGAAGGTAGAAACGATTATTCGAGAAGAAATGGATAGATCCGGAGCTCAAGAATTATTGATGCCATTTGTACAGCCTGCGGAGTTGTGGCAAGAATCAGGCAGATGGGACGTATATGGAAAAGAACTAATGCGATTGAAAGACAGACATTCAAGAGAGATGTGCTTAGGGCCGACTCATGAAGAGGTTATTACATCAATAGCAAGAGAAGGTATTCAATCATATAAACAGTTGCCTGTAAATTTATATCAAATACAGTCGAAATTTAGAGATGAAATAAGACCGAGATTCGGACTGTTAAGAGGTCGTGAATTTATAATGAAAGATGCATATAGTTTTGATGCGGATGAAAAAGGTCTTGATAAATCATATGAAATAATGGCAGAAACATATAAAAGAATATTTGAACGTTGCGGTTTAGAAACAAAGATGGTGCAATCTGATTCAGGTGCAATAGGCGGGAGTGTTTCTCATGAATTTATGGTATTAGTAAATGAGAATTCGGAAATTAATGCAGGAGAAAATGATGTATTTTATTGCACTAAATGCGGATATAGTGCTAATTCAAATCATGCAGTATCAGAATTAAATCCTGTTGAAACAGATGGCGGTTATGAGAAACCGGAGATAAAAGAAACGCCTGATGTACATTCAATAGAGGAGCTTTCAAAATTTTTAAATGTAGCGAAAAGTGTAATATGTAAGGCAATTATATATGTAATAGACGGTAAATATAAAATGGCATTAATAAGAGGGGACAGAAGTGTAGAAGAAACAAAATTAATGAATGTATTTGCCGGAAATGAGATAAGGATAGCAAGAAATGATGAAATAGAAGAAATAATGAAAGAATCAGGATATAATGCCGTTGCCGGATTTATTGGGCCTAGAGGATTAAAGAATGTAGAAATTGTGGCAGATGAAACAGTAAAAGATCTGAAGAATTTTGTTATAGGAATAAATGAGAATGATAAACATTTAGTAGGTGCAAATTGGGGTGTGGATGTGGAATTACCCGCACGAATGGCAGATATTCGATTGGTAGAAGAAAATGATAAGTGTTGTAATTGTAAATCAACATTAAAAGTTACGAAAGGAATAGAGGTCGGAAATATATTCAAATTGGGAACGAAATATTCAAAAGCTATGAATGCGGTATTTACCGATAGAGATGGAAAAGAAAAACCGTTTATAATGGGATGTTATGGTATTGGAGTAACGAGGACTGCGGCAGCTGCAGTAGAACGACATCATGATGAATATGGAATTAAATGGCCGATAGCAATATCTCCATATACGGTAATAATTGTACCTGTAAGTGATCAGGATGAACAACAGGTAAGCGTGGCAGAAGAAATATATAAAAAATTAACGGAAGCAGGAGTCGAAGTTTTAATTGATGATAGATCAGAAAGAGCCGGCGTTAAATTAAAAGATGCTGATTTGATAGGTATACCATATCGAATAACAGTGGGAAAAACGATAAAAGATAATTTAGTTGAATTTAAAAATCGTCAAACAGGAGATACAGTTATTATAACTCCGAGTGAGGCAATTGAGAGAATTAAATCCATATAGCGAATTTTCCGTAGGGTGCAATAGAGCCGGTTAAAAGTTGGATTAGCTTCAAAACAGCGACACTAGATTAAATAAATAAAAAGAATTCCTGTAATAGGTTAAATATTGTAAAATTTTTACATAAAATTTTACAAATAAGACAATTTAAATTATTCAAGGTCATTAAATATGTTAAATTAACCTTAATTTTTTATAAAAAAATAAAAGTGGAAAAAACAAAAGGTAATAAAAATGATCTCTATTAATTCTTCTTATATAAGCTGTCCGAGAAAATTTTACGATAAAGAAAATGAACGAAATTTTCGTAGGGTGGAGTTGAGCGAAAGATCAAATCCCGAAGCGAACTACTTGTCCGAGAGAAAGGAAAATTTAAGACAGAGAAATTTTAGAGTGGGGTCTTTAAAAGGTGAGCAACTTTACGGTTGCGACAACAGATTAAATCAAAATTGTAAAATGACACCTAAATTTTTAGGTGGTAATTCATCAAATAATAAAGAAGAAATTCAAAAAGGAGATAATGCATTAAATGAAAATAAATTTGAAGAGGCATTGGCTAGTTATACAAAAGCACAAAATTTAGATCCCGATAATATAGATTTATATAAAAAAATAGCAAAAGTACAATTTCATTTAAAAAATTATGAAATAAGTGAAGAAAATTATAAAAAATATCTGGAAAAAGATCCTCAAAATATAGATGTATTAACAGAATTAGGTGAGGTTCAACGTCAAAAAGGTGACTATAAAAAAGCAGTAAATACTTTTGAAAGTGTTTTAAAAATAGAATCCAATAATGATTTAGCCAAAAGAAGTATATTAGAAACAAAAAATAATATTTTAAGTTGTTATAATCCAATGCAAGCAAGTAAAGAAAAAGCAGAACAAGCAAGAAAAAACCTGAATGCAGCATTAAATATGGCAGCATACTATTTAACACCTCAATATATGCAAGAATTATCGGATGTAAAAATAAGATTTGGCGAAACCTCAAAAATGGGCGGTACTTCTAATATTGCCCAGTATGAAAATAGTAAAAATACAATAACAGTATCAAATACATATATATATGCAGCTCCTGAAGTAATAGCAGCATATTTGGTACATGAAACCGTACATGCAAAAGATAATGATCCGTATACTTCAGTAAAAGAAGAACAAGATGCATATAAACTTGCAACGGAATTTTGGATTAATAATTCAAAAGGAATAAAAGATCCTGAAATGGATTATGCAGCAGAATTATATAAAGAATCACCATCTAAATTATCAAACAGAGTAGAAGAAATATACGTATTAAGAGATCCTGATATAGCGAAAACATCACCAAATCATCCGCCTGAAGAAAACAAAAAAAGATCTTTGTTCCCGAAACACCAATCTGCAAGTCAATCATTAAAGAGTTATAATATTATCGCATAAAAAGTTCGAGTAAATTAAATTGAGCAACTTTAGGATTGTGACACCAGATTAAATTTTATGTTGATATTTTTTAAAAAGATTGATTTGACCGTGAGAGGCAATATAAATAGTGTTTGTTGCATATGCAACGTAATTTTTATATCTGTTATCAGTAATTTTATGATTTGAAATGTTTTCAGAAACATCAAAAAAGTATTGTTTGATGAATTTAATTCTGTTTTTTTTATCTTCATTAATCCAATGAAGAAAGGATTTATCACTTTTTTGAGTATTACAAGCATTATGCATAGCCATATAGTTAGAGATATCATCATGATTAGGGTTAGATGAATAAGGCATTATATGATCAGTGTTAGAAACAGAGGAAGCAAGAAAACGTGTTGCGATTGTGTAAGAATCCCAATTTTGATTTTTTTTGTTCTGACCTGAATATTTAACGATCCAGGCAGAAGTCATATCTGTAGAGGTGGGGAAATTATGAGCGATCATTTGGAGTTTTTTAAAATTTCTCGGATTTTTAATTTTTAATTTACTGATTCTGTCGATCATGACTTTTCGTCGAAAAGGAGCTAAGGCATTTTTTCTATGTATTTCTTTTTTCAATTTAATAATTTTAGAATTTAAAGAACGTTTTTCTTCTGAGGGGAGAGTTTTTGCCAGAGCAAACATTTTATTAATTTGTTTCATTTGAGCTTCTTGCAACAAAGGTAATTTTGTATTTCTTAAATTAACAAGTAAAGTTCTGATATCTTTAGAATTACCTTTTAATTTAGAAATTGAAAAAATTTCATCAAAAACACTTGTTTCAACAGGTCGCATGTAATCTCTGTATTGATATAAGAAATTGAGATATTGATCTTTTGGGATATTCTGTAATTTTTCACATATTTCAATATATTTTTTTTCAGATAACATTTTTTTGCCGCAAGCCGGGCAAATTATACCGTCAAGATTACATATTTTAAAATTACCCGGTATTTCTTTCAGTAAATTATTATTAGAAGAGTAAGTTCTCTTTTTACTTGAAGCAAAAAGAAAAGTATAGAATTTATAATCAGGTAATTTAAAATGGCTATCAGTTTTATTTGCACATTGAAGCGAATTAGAATCTAATGAATTTAAATTTAATCTGGTGTCGCAACCTTGTACTTGCAGTCTTAAATTTTCCTTTCTCATACTTTGCTTCGCTGCGGATATAGGTTCATTGATTTCACCTATCGGCTCAATAATTTGCTTTTTATCGCTCGAGTGCTTTACTGCACTTTGTTTGTTATTCAGCTCTCTCTCACATTCTCGGCATTGCTCGCTTATGCTCGTCACCATAGGAAAATTTTGTTTACGTTCATTATCGCAAAATTTTTTCGGACAACTTAAATTATTAAAATAATTATAGTTAATAGGCTGAATTTTCATGTTTAAATAAATACTCTCTTTGTTGATTAAAAAACTCAATAAAATTAAATTTGTTATGTAAGATTAAAAAATGTAAATATGAAATTTTTTATAAAAAAAATTCATATAATTTGAAAAAAAAGATTAATTTAATGAAAAAAGATGTAAAAAAAAAACGAAAAATAATAAAAAAAATTAAAAATTTCATAAAAAATGATAATTTTAAATAAAAAAGCATAAAAGTAAATGGCAAATAAATTTGTTTTTAAACCTTAAATTGATATTATTGCAAATGGTCGAACATGTAAGAAGGTGCTTATAAAGTGAAGATAGTAAATGTAGATAGAAAAATTTTTGCGTGTAATCAAGATTATAGAAATAATAGCAGAAATAATAGTTCGATAAAAAGAAGTGATTATAAAAAAGATGGTGAGCAACTTTACGGTTGCAACACTGGATTAAATACACCAACATTTAATGGTGGAGCAGATACAGCATTTAATGTTTTGGATAAACTATTTAAAATATTGGATAAAAATGCAATGATACAAGTATCATTTGTAGATACGGTATCAACAAATATTCCGAGAACAGTTGTTGATTTAGGGACAGGATTAGCAGCGGCATTTGAAACTTGCCGAAGAGAATTTTCAGGTTTATTTGTAAATTGCTTGATGCCCGGATTGGTAGTAAAAGGAATAGCAAAATTATTACCGAAATCAAAAGAAATAAAAGGTACAAATGTAGTTAGTTCTTGGGCAAATAGTGATTCAATAAATAAACTTAGTGAAATATATAAACAATCACAGAGTTCCGGAGCTGAAAATACGGTAAAAGATTATGTAAAGAATGCATTATCATCAATAGAAGGTTTAGACGGAAAAAATTGGGTAAGTTATGCCCAAAATTCAGAAAAGCCGGAATTTAAAGAAGCTATTGAAAAAATAACAATAGCAATAACTGATAAAAAAGCAGATAAAAAAACATTGTTAAAAGAAGCTCGTGAAGGAATTGCAAATTTAACAAAAGCAGAAAATATACTGAGATTTAACGGTCAAAAGCAGTCAAATTTGGAAGAAACAATAAGAGATATAGCAGATTTAGGTACTAAATTTGAAACAGTAAAAAATAATGTAATAAAAAACGGCGGTGATAATGCAAAAATATCACAATCAATAGATAATTATGCAAAAGGTTTAAAAAAGTTTGTAAATCAAAAGAGTTTAATAGGTCTTGGGATAGTAATTGCGATAGCAATGAGTGTTCAAACAATAAACAGATCAATAACAAGAAAACAATTCAATGCAGAAGGAGCACCAATATATAAAGAATTTGGGAAACAAGATACAACCCAGAAAATGGATGAGAAACAAAAAAAAGAATTTAAAGTAAAAAAACTTCTTGCGGCAGCAGGCATGTATGGTTTAGCCGGTGCATCAATGATGAAAAAACCGTCATTAGGAATGTTCCAATTTTCAGGGATATTTCCGTCATTAGATCAATGCCGATGGATAGCAGCTTCAACATTTGCAAGCAGAATGATGGGTGCTGAAGATACTAATGAATTAAGAGAAACAACTGTAAGAGATATAGCATCATTTGCGGGGTTATATTTTCTGGGAGATTATGTAAAAAAAGCTGCCGCATCTGCAATAGAAGCATTATCAAAAACAAAAAAGGGAGCTAAAATAACAGGTGAAAATGTTATTTTGTTAAATAGAAGCAAAGAAGTACAAAAACCAATAGTGGAATTAGGTTCATCTAAATTTACACAGGTATTACAACAAGGACAATATCGTGTGAAACAATTGGGTAATTGGGTTAAAAATACGGAATTAAAAACAGCAGCGGAAGTATCAGGTACAAAAGTACGCAATTTGAGAAATATATGCAGAGTTGCAGATATAGCATTTTCAATAATTATGTTAGGATTTCTTCTGCCGAAATACAATAGAAAGGTAACAGAAAAAAAAGTTGCACAAGCAAAGGCACTGGAACAACAAAAATCAAACTCTGTAATTTCTGAAAAAAATATTCCGGAAGTTTTTAAAGAATTAAAAACTATTGTGTAATAATTTTATAAGCAAGCGAAAGCCCTAAGGCAGCAAATTTAAAGAGAGCAAGCACAAGGCTTAGACACTAGATTAAATTTTATTTCTTTTTTTGATCGTTTTTATTATTAGATTTAATTTTTTCAACACGATCAGATTTTATTTTTTCAGAAATATCATCTTCTTCAATAAGAAGATTTTTACGTTTATTCTGGAGAACGGAAACAACATTTAAGAGGGCAAGAGAATTTAAAGAAGCACGAAGCTGCATACTTCTATCCTCAAACTGAGGATTTTGAGTATTTTGTTGATCTTCACCATCCTGAAGAAAATATTCAGTTCCTTGACTGGCTCTATCGTCTGCGGTTTTTGCTGCAGTACCGGAGATATCTCCGCTTTTGAAGTTTATACCTCCGCTAATACCACCGATAATGCCGGCTGATCTGTTATCAACCACTTACTTCTCTCCTTCTTAATATCGGTTCTCTATTATATATTATTTTTAAAAATTTTTCAACTCAGCAATAGTACAAAACATGAAATAAAAAAAATTTGCTATTAAATATTTTTTTTAAATTTTATTTTGATAAAATAAAAATATGAAGAAGATTATCACAAAAACAATAATATTAAGTATAATGCTTGTAAGTTATATACAAACATCATCTGCAATGAATTTTGATGATGTTCCGCAAGGTTTTTGGGCATATCGAGAAATAGATAAATTAACAAATGAGAAAATAATTTCAGGCTATGCTGATAACACATATAGACCAAACGAATTGGTAACCAGGGCAGAATATGCCGTTATTCTTATAAAAGCACTGGCACAAGAAAACTTACCGATAGAAACTATATATACATTTGATGATTTAGATGTAAATCATTGGGCATATAAATATGTTCAACAGGCATTGAATTTGGATATATTAAAACCGTCCTCGGATGGTAAATTTTATCCGAATGATTATGTTACAAGAAGCGATGTAATAACATTTTTGGTAAATATATTAAAAACAGAGCAAATTTCAAAAAAAGATGCAATAATGACATTGCAAAATACATATATGGATTTTGAAGATATTCCCGATTGGTTTAAGGTAACTGCGGGAAAAGCAGAAGTAATAAATGTAATAGCCAAAGAACCTCCGAGACAAAATTATCTGGATTGTGATAAATATGTAACAAGGGCACAAATGGCAGTATTTATTGCGAATATGAAACGTGAAACTGATTCATATCTTGCACAAAAAATAAAGGAAGAACAAAGTCCAAAAATAGCAGAAGGAATAATAATAGAAAATGTAATCAGTCAGGGTGATGTTGTTACATTACCTGAAAGAACAGTATTGCCAATAATGATTGTCGGACAATTAAGCACAAAAGACACAAAAGCAGGAGAGATGTTTCAAGCAAAATTTGTTAATAATATAGTAGATTATCAACATCATTTATTATTATCAAAAGATATTGTGCTTGTCGGAAAAGTATTAGAATCAATTGAAAGTCGTAATTTTGTCAGAAACGGGGAAATGATTTTTGAATTATCTGCAGTTAATAATAAGAATTTATATACAAAAATTTTAGCTGTGGCAGAATATGAAGCAGGAGTTGTAGAATCTAACAAAATTAAAAAAGCTGCAAAAACAATAATAAAAGGTAGAGAATTTACAGTAAAAGACGGACAGATTTTATATATAAGACTTTTTAAACCTATTAGAGTAAATATAGTAACACAAGAAGTATTGGATTAAATTGATTGCAAAAAGGTGCCAATAGAGCCGGTTTAAAATTGGATTAAGGAAATTTCATACAACTGAAGGCAGACTGGCATGAACGAAAGGAATTTCAAGACAAATATTAAATAAGTTAAACATTTCCTGCCAATAAGCAAAATTGCCGATTAAAAAATAAAACAAAATATGCTTTCAATTCAGCCGGATCAAATATCAAAAAAATAATGAGTAAAGTAAAAAGTGTTAGATTAAACTTTTTTGTAAACTCCCATATCTTCAAGAGCTTTTAAAAACTTTTGAGCAGTATCTTTTTGACGATCAGGCGGAACGACTCTTAAAAGTTCAACGGTTTTTGAAATAATAGGATCTTTATCATACCATCTGTTACAGACTTTTGGTCTTACCATTTCATAAAATTTATCAATAGCTTCTTTAGATACTTGTTTTTCAATTTCTGATAAAAAAATCTCAGCCTGAGCTTTTAATTCTTCCTGATAATTTTGAAGTAAATTAATAACTTCCAATAAAACAGGATCATGATCATACCATCTTTTATAATTGTGATTCACTTAAATTTCCTTTATTTTTTGTAATAATAGGAGAATCTTCATCATTAAATCTGATGATGTCAGCTCCTAACAACTTAAACTTATTTTCCAGAAGTTCGTAACCTCTGTCTATATGATAGATGTTATCAATAATACTTGTACCATCTGCCATTAAAGCGGCAATAACGAGAGAAGCACCTGCTCTAAGGTCAGAGGCTTTAAGATTTGCACCTGTCAAACATTTAACACCTTTAACTAAAGCGTGATTTCTTTCTTGATGAATATCAGCTCCCATTTTTCTTAATTCAGGAACTTGCATAAATCTGTTTTCATATAAACTTTCAGTAATAATACTAACGCCATTGGCAACAGTAGCAAGAGCCATTGCTAAAGATTGAAGATCCGTAGGGAAACCGGGATACGGTTGAGTAATAATATTTATTGCCTCAAGTTTTCGTTTACAGCTAACTTCAATTGAAGTGGGATCTATTAATTTTATGTCAGCTCCCATTTTAGTTAACTTAGAAGTGTAAAAAGTCAAATGATTAGGGAAGATATTTCTGACAATTCCTTTACCTTTGGTAGCAATAAAAGCTGCCATATAAGTACCTGCTTCAATTCTATCCGGAATGGTTGTATATTCAATTGGTTTTAATGATTCTTGTTTAACACCGTTAATTACTATTTCGGAAGTACCTGCTCCTGTAATATCAGCTCCCATAGCATTAAGGAAATTAGCCAAATCAATTATTTCCGGTTCTTGAGCTGCATTTTGAATTCTGGTTGAACCTTCTGCCAAAACCGAGGCAAGCATAATATTTTCAGTAGCTCCTACAGATGGTATATCCAAATAAATATCGGTACCGATAAGTTTTTTAGCTTTTGCATGAACATAACCATTTTCAATTTTTATATTAGTTCCAAGAGCTTCAAGTCCTTTTATGTGAAAATCTACTTTTCTTTCACCTATGGCACAACCGCCTGGAAGTGCAACAACAGCTTCTTTACATCTTCCTACGAGAGCTCCGAGAACAATAAAAGAAGCTCTCATTCTGCTTACAAGTTCATAGCTTGCGGTAACACTTGTTAAATTTGAAGCATCAATAATGACTGATTTTTCTATTCTGTTATAAGTTGTCTTAGCTCCTAATTGTTCTAAGACATTAAGCATTATAACAACATCTGTTAATTCGGGAACATTATAAATTTTGCTTTCACCCTTAGTTAAAAGGGCTGCAGCCATAAGTTTCAATACAGCATTTTTAGCACCGCTTATAGAAACTTCGCCTTTTAATTGTTTACCTCCGACTATTTTTATTTTTTCAGTCAAAATTCCTCCCCGGGAATCATTTATGTAACTCAATTTTGCTTAGTAACACCTTCTTGTATTCAGTCTTGATCTTCAAAACAGCTTAGATATTTGTGTCATCTCTTAGTGCAAAATTTTTTGAATCTTTATAATTATAACATATACTATAACATAATAATATAATTTTCATCTTTTATAGTAAATAGATTAACTATTGTAAATACTTAATTATTATATCATTTAAATATTGTATATTCTAATTATGTCTTTGAATATAAAATATAATAGAGAATAAAAATATGCTTACAAATACAGATTTATTGAATAAGGCTAAACAAGTTAGTAATAATGCTTATTGTAAATATTCAAAATTTGCAGTCGGAGCATGTGTTCTATATTCGAGCGGAAAAACATATTTAGGATGTAATGTTGAAAATTCCAGCTATGGACTTTCTTTGTGTGCAGAAAGAAATGCAATATCAACAGCAATTGCAATGGGTGAAAATTCTCAATTAATAAAAATTGCAATATATTCCCCTTCATCAAAAAAATGTTTTCCTTGCGGAGCTTGCAGGCAATGGCTTCAAGAATTTAATTCCGAAAAAAATATTGAAATTATTTTGGAAGATGAAAATTCAAATTGTATATCATATTATTTAACGGAAATATTTCCTTATTCCTTTGAATTAAATGTGATATAATATTGAATGTCATAATAAATTTTTACGATAAATAGAAATACTCAAGTAAATCACTGAAAGACACAGAAAATTATTGAATCTATGTATGTTTTGTGAAATGAATATGTAAAAAGCAGTGAATAAGCAACATAAATTAAATAGTTGTTATACCGGATTAGAAAAAAGAATAGGGCAGAGGATTGGCATAATGGCAGATTATACAATAAACTATGATGAAATTGCTGAATGGCTTAAAATATATAAAGCAACCGATGATGAAAAACAAAAAAAGCATTTACAAAATGTAATAGCACTAGCTGCAATGCCATTAGTTAAAAAAATTGCAAGAGGATTAGCAAGAAGAAATACTGACCCGGTTGAAGATATAATTCAGGTCGGTAACGTAGGTTTGGTTAAAGCTATTCAATTATATAACCCCAAAGTTAGTGAAAACTTTAAAACATATGCTACTTATTTAATAACCGGAGAAATAAGACATTATCTTCGTGATAAAGTTTCTATGATAAAAGCACCCAGAGAAATTTATGAATTAGCATACAGGGTCAGTAAATTAATGCAAAAATTAAAAGATGATCAGGGAAATGAACCTTCAGAAGCTGTTTTAGCAGAAGAACTCGGAACTTCCGTAGGAAAAATTAAGGAAGTTATAGATGTTGAAAGAAGAAAACAAACAATCTCGCTTGATCAATTTATAACAACAAGTAATGATGAGTCTTTGTCATTGTTTGATAAAATTGCAGATGATAATCATTATAATTTGGAATCTTTCCAAGAGGATAAAATACTAATTAATGATGCAATAAAAAGATTGGATGTTAAGCTACAAGAAGTAGTTGTTTTAAACTATTTTGAAGATTTAAGTCAAACTCAAATAGCACAAAAATTGGGAATATCTCAAATGCAAGTGTCAAGACGATTAAAAAAAGCATTAACTATGCTTTTAAAAATATTATCAGAAAAAGAACCCATTATGTAAAAGGATCTTACAATAATGAATGAAGTATATGTTATATGGTTATTTGTACTGGCAGTTGGAGCGTGTATAGGAAGTTTCCTAAATGTAGTTGCCTTAAGAGCTTTATCAAAGGAATCTATAGTTTTTCCTTCTTCTAAATGTCCGTATTGTAATACTCCGATAAAATGGTACGATAATATTCCCATATTTTCATATTTTCTGACAATAAGAGGCAAATGCAGAAGCTGCGGTGAAAAAGTCAGTATTCAATATCCGATAGTTGAAGCATTTTGTGCTTTATGTTTTCTCTTAATATATAATGTATATGGTATTTCTTTATCTTCAATATTATTGTTGATTTTGATATGTATTTCTATAGTTATTACAATTACGGATATAAAAAAAGAATACGTATTTGATTCTCATCTTTGGATATTTATTATTACTTCATTGATATATTCAATAATTGTAAACAATATACATTTTGCACTATTTGGACTGATAGTAGGGGCAGTAGTAATGGAAATTATTGCAAAGCTCTCATATTATCTTATAAAGAAAAAACAGACTGAAAATCAAACAGATAATTGTCAATTAGAAGAGTGTCCGAGAAAATTTTGCGATAAGGAAAGTGAGCAAACCCAAGAATGTGAGAGTGAAGTGAACGAGTCTAAGGCAAAGTGTGACATCGAATTAAATGATGTTAAAAATAATGATCAGGAATTAGATATAAATGAATATGTTCAAAAATATAAAAGAGCTTTTGGTGAAGGTGATACATATCTAGCCTCAGGGGCGGGAGCTCTTCTTGGTGCTAAAATGTTTATTCCTGCTGTTTTGTTAGCTATTATTATACAAGCAATATGTATTTTGCCTCAATTTTTGGTAAAGTTATACAGAGAAAATCATATAAGATTATTAGTTTCATTATCTTTGTTTTTCCTGTTAGCCATGTTATATTTAATTTTATTAAATTGTATGACTCTTAATCTTTTTGTAAGATTCGGTTTTGTTGTAGTATTAATATTTTTTGCCATTGATTCAATAAAAAGATTAAAAGGGGTAGTAAATAATAAAGCATATATTGCAATACCATTTGGCCCGGCATTAATATTTTCAATGTTTTTTATACTATTCTTCGGAAAAACCGTAATTAATATAATCAAGAATTATATATTAATATAAAAAAAGCACTCATATGACTGTAAAAGTCAGATAAATGAGTGCAAACAGTGTTTTTTATGAGAATTTATTCTTTTGTTTTGAGAGCTTCTCTTACTTTTTGATCTATTTCAGCTTCAAGAGCAGGATTTTCAGCGAAGACTTCTTTTACTTTATCTCTTCCTTGTCCTAATTTTTCATCATTATAACTGAACCAAGCTCCTGCTTTCTTTATAATATCAAGGTTAACCGCCATGTCAAGAATACATCCTGATTTACTTATACCTTTACCGTAAATAATATCAAATTCAGCGATTCTGAAAGGAGGTGCTACTTTATTTTTAACAACTTTAACCTTAACTCTGTTTCCGATTTCTTTATCATCTTTTTTTAGAGTATCAATTTTTCTGATATCAAGCCTGATACTTGCATAGTACTTAAGTGCATTACCCCCGGTAGTTGTTTCCGGACTTCCGTACATAACACCGATTTTTTGTCTTAACTGATTGATAAAAATAACAGTAGTGTTTGTTTTACTAACAATACCGGTAAGTTTTCTTAGTGCTTTAGACATAAGTCTTGCCTGAAGCCCCATTTGCTTATCTTCCATAGCACCTTCTATTTCATCTTTAGGAACTAAAGCAGCTACAGAGTCGACAACTACGACATCAACAGCCGCAGAACGAACCAGTTCTTCCGTTATTTCAAGAGCTTGTTCTCCTGTATCAGGTTGAGATATGAGAAGTTCATCTACATTAACTCCAAGATTTCTTGCATACTCAGGATCAAGAGCGTGTTCTGCATCAACAAAAGCAGCGATACCGCCTTTTTTTTGACATTCAGCTACAATATGCTGTGCTAATGTGGTTTTACCACTTGATTCAGGGCCATAAACTTCAATAATTCTGCCTCTCGGAACTCCACCTATACCCAAAGCAACATCTAAAGATAAAGCACCTGTGGAAATCGTTTCTACTGCAACTGCAGGTCTGTCACCAAGACGCATAATAGAACCTTTTCCAAAATCTTTTTCTATTTTATCAATTGCTAATTTTAATGCTTTCTTTCTTTCTTCGGAAACATTTGAAGTTTCAGCTTCTTTTTCTTTTGTAACCATTTTATTAATATTCCTTATATCTACATTTAACATTATATCATTATCTCAAAAATAAAAATATTAGTTTACTTTTTGAAACATTATGTATTTTTTCACGCAAAGGATTTTTTTTTGTTATAATAAATTCTGTATTTTCATTTATTAGGGGATATCTATGAAAAATAAAATAATTATGTTTTGGGCGATAGTAATACTAACTATCATTTCCGTAGTAATTATAAAGGTGAAACCTATACCGCTAGGTTTAGATCTTGTCGGCGGCTCAAGAATTGTTCTGGAAGCTCAAAAAACAGCTAATATATCTGAAATTACGAATGATATGATGGACGGTTTAAAAGTTGCCGTGGAAAATAGAGTAAATGCTTTGGGTGTTTCGGAAACAATGGTTCAAAGAATGGGCGAAAAACGTTTACTTGTTGAAATTCCAAATGTTGCCGATCCTAAATATGCCAGAGAAATTATAGGTGAAACAGCCGAATTAGATTTTAAAAAACCGATCTTGGATTCAAATGGAATGGTTATAGATTGGGAATCTTCAGGTTTATCAGGTGAAGATTTGAAAAAAGCGGAAGTAGCCGCTGATAGTGCCGGCGGATGGTATATATCACTTAAATTTAATGACAGCGGAGCAGAAAAATTTGAAAAACTTACTAGAGAATATCTTCATCATCAAATAGCTATTTATTTTAATGGTAAACTTGTATCAGATCCGGTAGTACAAAGCGTAATACCCGGTGGAATGGCTCAGATTACCGGAAGTTTTACTAAAGATGAAGCAAAAAAAGTAGTTGATTTCTTAAATGCAGGAGCATTACCTGTTCCGGCTCAAATCGTCGAAGAAAATACAGTCGGGCCTACTCTTGGAGCCGATAGTCTGCATAAAAGTAAATTTGCAGCTATGATCGGTATTGCTGCCGTCATGTTGTTTATGATTTTCTATTATAGAGTACCCGGGGTTATTGCAAATATAGCATTAATTATATATTCGTTAATAGTATTTGCTATTTTTAAAATTGTTCCCGTAACTTTAACGCTTGCCGGAATCGCAGGTTTTATATTAAGTATAGGTATGGCGGTTGATGCCAATATACTTATTTTTGAAAGAACAAAAGAAGAATTGAAATCAGGCAGAACACTATTTACAGCTATTAATTCCGGTTTTGACAGAGCTTTTACAAGTATTTTCGATTCAAATATGTCAACTATAATAATCTGTGTAATATTATATTGTTTGAGTTCTAATATTGTAAAAGGTTTCGCATTGACACTTGCTATAGGAGTTCTTGTTAGTATGTTTACAGCAATAACCGTAACAAAAAATCTTATGCATCTTATGTTTGGTACCGGACAATTAAAACATCCCGCTTTGTTCGGATTGAAAGATTCCGATATTAATCAAGCTTATGAAGCTTCCGAAACAAAACGTGAAAAAGCAAAATTTGGTGTGTTGGATTAATTTTAAGGAGATATAAAATGTCATACAGTGTTTTAAACACAAAAAAAATTATAGATGTAATAAAATATAGGTGGCTTTGGCTTGCTATATCATTTATATTTATTCTTCCCGGAATAATTGCAATGGGCTGGTCAATGAAAGTTTATCCCACACATACTCCCCTTCTTGTAGGTATTGACTTTACGGGCGGAACAATTATTCAATATGCTGTTAATAAAGATATTTCAAATTCAGAAATATCTCAAATAAGACAGAATTTATCTAATAATGATATTGAAAACCCCGTAATACAAATATTAAAACCTGCTGCAGATTCAAGTGATGATATTAAAAATATAATATCCGTTAAAACAAAATTTGCCTCTGACGGACAAAATGAAACAATTGATAAAGTTAGTGAAGTTATTTCTAAAGATTACCCTGATTCACAACTTGTTCAAGTTACTTCAGTAGGCCCGGTGCTCGGTAAACAATTATTTATTAACTCAATTATTGCAATTTCCTTGGCTTTGCTTGCAATTGTTATTTATCTGACTTTAAGATTCCATTTTGAATTTGCAATTGTTGCTTGTTTGGCTCTATTTCACGATGTATTGTTTACCATAGGTGTATTTTCTATTTTAGGTCTTGTCTACGGCGTAACCGTTGATAGTTTGTTTATTACTGCTATTCTTACTGTTTTGGGTTATAGCGTTAATAATACTATTGTAGTATTCGATAGAGTCAGAGAAAATCTAAAATTTTATTCAAAAAAAGCAACATATGATGAAATAGTAAATATTTCAGTAAATCAAACATTGGCAAGAAGTATTAATACTTCTTTGACTACATTATTAACTCTTGGTGCTTTATATTTCTTTGGCGGTGTTACAACAAAAGATTTCGTACTTGTAATGATTATAGGTGTATTAGCCGGTACATACTCAAGTATATTCTTTGCTAATACTCTAATAGCTTTGTGGCATGAAATAACCGAGAAAAAAATGAAAGCTAATTAAATTATGGAGTATGAAAAATCACTTTCGGAATTTATAAGAGAAACAAGAGAAAAAGTAGGACTTTCTATATCAGGTCTTGCAAAAAAAACTGCATTAACCGTTGAACAAATTGAAGATATTGAATCTGGTAAGGAGTTATTTTTACCGTCTACAATACGGCAAAAATTAGCAAAAGGACTGAAAATTAATCCTGCTGATATTAAAAAATATGAAAGAATTATGTTAGTTTCTTATGATAAAATTACTGACAGTTATCTGAACGATATTAAATCGGCTATTATAAATGGTGATGTTGAAAATTTAAGATGTCCAATTTGCGGTGCAAAACTAAATACGAAAATTATTCGTTTACTTGATCTTGAAAATAATATTGTATTACATCCTAAAGCTCAATGTTCTAAATGTACGTTTCAAGTAAAATAAAAATGTCCGAGTAAATTTTTACGATAAGCCGAAGGTGTGAGTAAAAATTTGCGAGTGGCGTATTGAAAAGGTGAGCAACTTTACGGTTGCGAGGAGCAAGCGTAATGTTGCGACACTAGATTAAATTTTTTCCTACCAAAGTTCATACAGAAAAAATTCTGTATAATTAAACCTTTTGCATTACTTATGTGCAAAAAAGGAGAAAATAATTAAATAGATCCACTTATATCAAATTATTTTAAACTTTATAATGTGATTAACCTGCAATTTAATAATCTAGTGTTGCAACCCGTAAAGTTGCTCACCTTTTAAAAACGTACTCTCCAAAATTTATTTATTTTTTTATTGGTTTTTTAGAGTATAAATTGATTGATAAATTTGCAAGTATATAATCCGTATCTCCTGAATAAGCACTTACGCTTAATTTGGAAATTGAAATAAGATATTGATAATTATTAATCATTTCATTTAAAAAACTCTTAAGTTGAGAATAAGAACCAACTAAATATAATTTCAATTCACATACATTATAACTGTCGGAAGCTGAAGCATAAATCGTATCAAACATTGGATTCATTTCATAAGCAATTGAGCGAATTAATAAACCATTTATTTGTGCTTGTCTTATAATGTCATCAAACATTGTTCCAAAAGCACTCATATTACTTGCAGTATCAGTATTAGATTCATATAATTGCTTAATGGACTTTAATTTCATTTCTTCCGATTTAACATTATTTTCTATTTTAGAATAATTTTCTTTTTGTTTATCAAGTTTTGATTGTGCTTGTTTTGCACTTTCTTTAGCAATGCTGTGATCTTCAATCGGATCTTTTACTATAGAAAATAGTATAATACAAAAGATTGCTATGGCTACTATAAAACATAATGGAACTATTTGTTTATTTTTTTTCATAATATCCTCAAATCCGTAAAAAATTCTATATTAATGGTGGTGGTGGTGTTAATGGATTGTAACTGCTGCTTGATGGTGAAGTGCTATATCTTGTGCTTGAATTTTTCTTTGGAGATAAAGCCGGGCTTGTTGTCGGATTAGCAGGTGTATTAATACCGAATTCATCATCTACCATGTTTATTTGTATATTTGGAGTTTTTATTTCAAAAGTAAATCCATTATTTATTTTACCCGGAATATCATCAAATTTTGTATTAACAGATAATTTTGCAAGTTCAAGATCTTCATTTTTTTCTTTTAATCCGCTTACAAAAGAAGATACTGATTCGGCAGTTTTTGCTTCACCTATTATACCAATACCTCCGCTATTATCTGAAATAAATCTTTTTATATATATTCCGTCCGGAATTTCAGTTGAGAGTGCATTAAATACTTCAACAATATCTTTGTTATTTTCAACAACCTGTTTAATAACAGGAAATATTGCTTTGTTACTTCTATTATTAATATCTTTTGTCTTTTTGTCAAAGACTTTAATTTCATTGTCTACAGACATTGTGCCATTAGTAATTTGATTTGTAGAACCTACAAATATTGATTTAATCAGGAATCCGATTAATACAGCAATTAAAATAGCTGCAATAAGAAGTGTTAAAATAAATCTTGTGAAATTTATTTCATATTGACCAACAAATATAATATTGGGGTCAATTCTATCAGCCGGAACAAAATTTAAGTCTAATGGATAATCTTCAAAATCAGCAGCTGCAGCACCTATTGCATCTAATGTCATATATTGAAGCATATTTTCATCAATATCGCCGTCATAGCCGGATACTTCAATTAGAGGTTCTTCGGATTTTGTTATTTTATCAATACATTCAATATTACCTTTAAAATCGAGCTTAGAAGATACTAACTCGGCATTAACTTCATCTGTTTCACTTATTATAATTAAGGAATTAACATTATTTCTGGCTGAGACTGCATTTTCAGCTATTTTAATTATTGAAGCATATACTTCTTCAGGAGAAAACGATTTAATAGCAATAGGTTCTTCTTCAAATGCAGTGATATTATTTTCATTCATGTGGAATGTTGAACAACTCATATTACTTATATATATAATAGTTGATTTTTGACCTTTTGCAAGATATTTGGAAAATCTGTTGCTGTATTGGAGTGCTTTTAATATTGAAGTATTAGAAGTTTCTATTCTTTTTAAATCGACCTGTAAATTATCGAATATATCAATTAATTTACCGATAACTTTTGATTGGATTGCACTAAAAACAACATTTTTTGGTGATTTGGGATTTTGACCGTTTAGAGTAGCCCAAGTAATTATTGGTTCACTTCTTTTAAATATATATAAATCTTCAATTTCATCTTGCAGATTTTCGATTATATAAGCAGCCGAATCACTGCCTTCTTCCATTGGAACTATTCCGAAGTGAATATTTGGAAGACTTAAAGTTACACTGCATTCTTGAGGATTTAAACCTACTTCTTCAAATAAATCTTCGACTACTTCTGAAAATTCGTCGAAATCGATAATTTCTCTAATTGCACTATTATATTTAACATTTCCCGAGGCATATCGTGATACGCTTTTTGTTGCATTGTTGATGCATACAAGCTCAATGAAATTATTCATTGATAAAGAAATACCGACGTGTATTCTTTTTTTAAATCCCAGTTGTTCTAATAAACCACTCATAACTTACCTATTTTTTTACCTTATATTTATAATATTTTATAATTAAAATTTTTGCAAGAAACTTTATGTAGTATTTTTCTTTTATTACTATACCATTTAATGTATAATAATTAAAGTTTGTAAAATACTGTTACAGGAAATTTATGGAAAATTTTATTTTTGGAAGAAATAGTGTATTAGAGCTATTAATGAATGCCGAGCGTGAAGTTAATAAAATATTAATTATGAAGGAATCCAATAAAAATTCAAAAATGGAACAGATAATTAATATTGCGAAAAGCAGAGGAATTGTTTATCAATTTTTACCTAAAGAAAAGTTTACACAATATAAAGATTTTTCTCATCAGGGAGTAATTGCATATGTATCACCTGTTAAATATGTTAAGTTGGATGAATTTCTTTTAAAAAAACGTGAAAATAGTAAAATAATTATAACTGACGGTGTAGAAGATCCTCATAATTTGGGTTCTATTATCAGAACAGCAGTATGTGCCGGATATGAAGCCGTAATTATTCCTTCGAGAAGAAATGCACAAATAAATAATACTGTTGAGAAATCATCGGCAGGAGCTGTTAATCACATAGATATAATTATGGTTAATAGTCTTTCGTCTGCAATTAATAAACTAAAAGATAATAACTTCTGGATAATTGCAACGGATATAAATGCGGTTGATAATTATTACGAAATTGATTATTGCAATATGAATTTTGCGATAGTAATGGGCTCTGAGAATGAAGGTATTTCATCAACTGTATTAAAAATGGCTGATTATAAAGTGAAAATTCCTATATTAAATAATTTTAATTCATTAAATGTTTCAAATGCCGCCAGTATTGTAATGTATGAGTCTGTTAAGCAAACAATGCAAAAATCAGGGATTTGTGTATAATATTTATTATGGGAGGTAAAATGTCTGATAATCAGGATAAATTCTCTATTGAAGAAGAAGATACTCAATCTGAAGAGTTTGAACTCGAACTAAATGATGATGATATAATTACTGCTGTTGAAGAACCGAAGTTGCCTGAAACTGCAAATACTGCTATTGCTGATGATTCTGTTAAAATTTATTTACAGCAAATAGGCAAAATTAAACTTTTAAGTTTAGATGAAGAATTAGAAATAGCAAAAAAAATAAAAGAAGAAAATTCTGAGAAAGCGAAAAAAATCTTAGTAAATGCAAATTTAAGATTAGTTGTCAGTATCGCAAAGAAATATATAGGAAGAGGTTTATCTTTTCTTGATTTAATTCAGGAAGGTAACATGGGCTTAATGCGTGCTGCCGAAAAATTTGACTATTCTAAAGGATATAAATTTTCAACCTATGCTACGTGGTGGATTCAACAAGCTATTACAAGAGCAATCGCTGATAAATCAAGATTAATAAGACTTCCTGTACATATGATAGAAACATTAAGCAGAATTAAAAAAATTTCAATGGATTTAACTATTGAAAATGGTGCAGCTCCTACTAAGGAAGAAATTGCATATAAAATAGGAATGCCCGTTCAAAAACTGAGTCAATTAATTGAATCAGCCCAAGGTACAATTAGTATGGAATCTCCGGCTAATCAAAAAGATGATAGTTCAAAGCTGTCAGATTTTATAGTTGATGAATCTACTTTATCTCCAGATTCAAAAGTTACGCAGGATAATTTATTTTGTGACATAAAAAAAATGTTGAATCATTTAAGTGAAAAAGAACGAAATGTACTTATTATGCGTTATGGTTTGGATGATAACGGTGAAAAAAAGACATTGGAAGAAATAGGCACTTATTATGGTGTATCCCGTGAACGAATCAGACAAATTGAAAATCGTGCAATGAGCAAATTAAAAAAATTATGTCGTAACAATAATATTAACAAAAATCTAAAAAATTATATTTAAATTTATATATGTGTTATAATTTTTGCAAATAGATTGTATTTGATAAGTCCGGATAAGGAGTAAAAATTTGAAGGAAGTTACATCTGATAAATTTGCAAGTGTTATAGCACGTATACTTGATGATAAACAAGGTAAGGATATAAAAATACTTAATATATCTAATATTTCCGTATTGGCTGATTATTTCGTTATTTGTTCATCAGATACATCTACACATGTTAAATCTTTGACCGGATATGTAAGAGAAAAAATTAAAGATTATTTTGAAAGAATTCCTATAGGTGAAGAAACAGATACTAAAAACAGATGGAATCTCTTGGATTATGGTGATGTTATTGTTCATATTCTTCATAAAGAAGAACGTGAAACTTATGCTATAGAAAGATTTTGGAATCATGCTTTCTGTGTCGAAACAGAAGAATGGATGAAAAAATCTGAAGAATATTCTGATTATAAATAAAGAAAGAGGGATGTATATGAAAAAAAATCTATTAATTATTATGTTTTCATTAATTTTATCAATGAATTTGGCTTTTGCCGGCGAATTCGATTCCCTTAACGGAATTTCTCCCGCACAAAAACAAAAATTATCTCAAATTAATGCACAATATAAAATTCAAAATGATCTTTTAGATCAAAAAATAATATCATATAATACAAAATTATCTGCTCTTAGAGCTGATAATACAAAATCACCTGCTGAAGTTGCTATGTTAAGTGCAACTTATGAAAAAAACCTTGAAACATTAAAAGAACAACAAAAAAAATTACAACTTGATACTGATGAATTATATAAATCCGTTATGACTTTGGATCAATATTCAGCTTATAAAAAACAAAATATTGAAGTTGAAAATGCATTTAAAAATTTCTTGGATAAATAAGTAAAATTTTAAAGTGGCGTTTTTAAAAGGTAAGCAACTTTACGGTTGCGACACTGGATTAAATGAAAGTCTGTTTTGTAGTGAAACATTGAATCGTAAATAAAAGAAGGAGAATAGCGTGAAAAAATTATTAACTGTATTAACTTTCATTTTTATATTTTTTATGTCCGTATTAAATGTTAATGCGGCTGTTGAATCAAAATATGATGTTCTTGAAAAGTTAAATCTGGTTAATGAGCTTGCCAGAAATGATTTTTCTTCTTTTGTAAATAAATCTGAATTAATCGGTTATCGGTTGAATTCTTTTGAAATGTCAACACATTATTATGTTAATAATGTATATGCCACAGCTGATAAATTGACAGGATTTGTAAATCAAATAAAAATAATTGAATCATCTTCCGAAATGTCTGATACTCAAAAATTAATGCAATATAATAAAATTTATAGAGATACCGAAGCTGCATTAACTGATTTAGATGCTAACACTATAAATTACTTAATGAATTTGAAATGGCAAATGCCATCTATTTCTTATTTAAATTATTCCAAAAAGATGTTAGATTATTACAATTCTTTAAATCTGACTGATAATCAATTAACAATTAATAAATGGTAATATTAAAAATTTATTATGAACCTTTTTTCTATGTATATCGTTATATAAAATGAAAAGAGGAAAACTAATGAATGAGAAAAAATGTAATAAATATGAATCTTATTTTCTTTTTAGAAATGAGGAAGATTTATTAGAACATTTAAAAAATTGTCCTGATTGCAAGAGTGAGCATGAAAAATATGAAAAGGTGTCAAAACTTTTAAAAGAGGTTGCTCCTTTGTATTTTGCCAAAAAACAAAAATTGCGTCAAAATATGTTTAAAAAAGTTGCTTGCTTTTTAGTTTTTCTGACAGGACTTAGTGTTTTTGGATATTATCATTATTATGATGAATATTCTTATCAAAATTTTATTTCAGATGAATATTATATTTCTACATTAGGTCTTCCTACTGATGAATATGGTTTTTTGGAATTGTAAGGAAAAATTTTGAAATATATTATAGAACAATATAGAAATAATATTAGAAAAATTATTTCTAACATGACAGGCTCAAGTAATGATGATATAGAACAGGAAGTTTATATCAGAGCTTGGAAAAATTTAAAAAAATACACTGAAAAAGGAAAATTTAAAAGCTGGATTAATACAATCACTGCTAATTTATGCAGAGATTATTTAAAATCAGCTTATTTTAAACAGAATCGTGATAATGTTACTGATGATGAACAAGTTATTCAAATTAAGGATGAAAAAGAAAATGTAGAAGATCAATTGATAAAAAAGCAGAGACAAAAAGTTGTATTAGAAGCACTTGAATCATTGAAACCAAAGCTTAGAGATGTTGTAGTGATGTATGAAATGCAAGATATGAGTTATGAAATGATAGCAGAAAGACTTAAAATACCTGTGGGAACGGTAAGATCAAGATTATTTAATGCAAGAAAAGAACTTAGCATAATATTAAAAGATTTAATTTAATGAAAGGAAAACAAAATGAATAAAAAATTATTTATGTCTATGGCAATATTAATGTCATTTGTAGTATCTTCAGCCGTAAATTCTGCGTTTGCAAATCCGCCTGAAAAAACTGAAACAGGAATTGAAAAGAAGATTATGCAGCCAAAAACATTTGAATATTTTGGACAAGTACCTCCATCTGTAAAAGATCCTGCTACTAAGATTGATAAGGATCATCATATGAAATTTCATAATCCTGATCAGAAAGCAGCGATGGCGGCAAAAAAAGCGGAATTTGAAAATAGGCTTAAATTAACTGATAAGCAAAAAGAACAAATTGAGGCTGATAGAAAAAAAGATCATGAAAAAGTAAAACCAATTTTTGAAGATATAGATAAAAAACGTGCCGAAATTAAAAAAATTAAAAAGGATCCTTCTTTAACTCAAGCAAATAAAGATAAAAAAATTGAAAAACTCAGAAAAGATATTAAAAAATTAAAACAAAAGACAAAAAAATATCATGCTGAAAATATGAAAAAGTTTGAGTCTATTTTAACTGAAGAACAAAAAGTTGAATTTAATAAAATCAAAGCTGAACAAAAATTAGAAATGCAAATAAGAAGAGCTGAATTCCAAAAAAGAAAAAATTCAACGAATTTAAAAAAACATCACGATGAAAAAGGAACGGTATTATTACCAAAAGAACCTAAAGAGATAATTAAATTGAAAGATGTTCAACCAAAGGTTGAGGCAGATAAAAAATAAAAGACAAATGTAATACCTGATTAAATCTATGTTGTTAAAAAAGAGAAGGAAATTTCCTTCTCTTTTTATTGTTTTACCCATTTGAAACTTTGTACATAGTTTGAATCATCATTGATATTTCCGTCAATAATAGCTTGAAATGTTCTTGATTCATAATCACCATGTGTAAAAGATGGTATTTTTTCAACATTTTCAATAAAATCTTTTTTCCCGAAATCTAAAAGAGAAATACCCGGAATTAATTTAAAGAAAGTATTTAAAGATGTATTACCTACTTTTCCGAAGATTGTGGATATTTTTTTTGATAATTTTCCAAGAATTTCAAAATTTGCATGTGTTTTTGTTATATCGTAATTACCATGTATGTATAAACTCAGATTCTCTCCTTTTGAGAAGATTTCAATATTTTGTGCAATACCCTTGTTTATAATACAGCTTCCGTATATATTAGAAAAATATCCTGTTTTAACAAGATTTAATAATTCTAATATACTGTTTAAAGTAAATCCTGTAAATCCGCTTTTTATAATATTGCTGGCTCGAAGCAGATATTCCAAAGAACCTAATTTCGGCATTCTTCCGTCTGTTATATTAAATTCTATATATCCGTCAAGATTATTAATTCTTTCTTCCGGGGTAGTACCTTTGGTTTTTATTTGCAGTTTACCATTTGCATTACCGTATATTTGATCTTCTCCATCGAAAAGAGTTTGAGCTATATAATTAGAATCAACATTATTTAATTCAAAATTACATTCTGTTTCGTTAGAATTTAGATTATAAGAAAATTTACCATTCATAAATCCTTCACCGACGTTAACTTGAAGGTCATTTGCAGTAAAAATTCCATTTTCATCAATTGAAAATTTACTTTTAAGATTTTTTGCAATTAATGATTTTATTGCTAATTCTTTGATTTCTATAAGACCATTTTCCAAAGAAAGTCCTGACAGATCTATGTTTTTTAATTCATTATTTTTATTGATTGCCTGATGTGTTTTGGAAAGTTGTTCTAATAATTTATTATTATTAAAGTAATCAGAGTATATATAGAGAGAATTTATTTTTAATTTATCCGATAAATTGTTTAAAAATGAAGATTTGATATTTAATTTAGAATCTGCCATATAGCCTATTAAATTAACATTAATTTCTTCTTTTTGGGCATTAATTTTTATATTTTTTAATAATGTATCAAATAATGGAATATCTAAATTTCTGCAATCCATTTTTCCGAGAAGTGATGAAATTTTATTTGCAGGATTTGAGGTATATTTTAAATCACAATTAAATGTTCCTTGTTTAATTATTGGATTTTTTAAGAATATATTTAAAAGCCTGGCGGATAAATTTTTATCTGTTTTGAAATTTATAATTTCAGGAATATATGTATTATCTTGTTTCTTTAATATTCCATTAAGTGTTGAAAATCTGATAGGATATGTTTTATTATTCTGGGAATTAATATATTTTATATAGTCGATTTTATTTATATCTATTTGATCTTTTTGTATTGCAATATTCCCTGTAAATTCACGTTTTTCGGTTGTTTCGCCGAAGTTTATATTTTTATATATGATATCTGCATTTTCATTAAGTATAAACTTTGGTTCTATTATAAAATTATTTTCATTTCCTCTAAATTGTGAAGAAAAAGTTATATCACCTAATATTGTTAAATTACTTGAATATTCTTTTGGTAAATAGTTTTTTATGAAATCATTCGTTATTTTTGATGTAAAGAATCCGTTAATTGTCGGAAGTTTATATATATCAGATATTGTTAAGCTGCCAAAAAATGGTATTGAACCTATATCAGCAGTTATATTATTAATAATTATATTGTTATTTTTTATAAATACAGAGAAATTATCAAAATTAAACGGAATTCCGGAAGCGAAGTGTTTTAATTTTAATTTATTAAAATTGACTTCACCATTTAAAATATTTTTAGTCAAATCAATATTTATATTTGCTTTGCCTTGATAATCTTTAAAACTGTTAAAGAACTGACGTACTTGAGGTGGAATGATAGTTATTTTGGATGTATCATTCAGATTTTCTATATTGAAATTTTCTGTATTGATTTTTAAATTATAAAT
Source organism: Candidatus Gastranaerophilales bacterium (assembly GCA_947588785.1). GTDB lineage: Bacteria > Cyanobacteriota > Vampirovibrionia > Gastranaerophilales > Gastranaerophilaceae > Avigastranaerophilus. Next base: position 9,764 of record CANPZN010000008.1, on the reverse strand, counting down.
CGGATTAACTGTGTCAACGTGAAGAACTTCCCCATTTATTGTCATTGCAGAATCAAATAAAAGAGCATTTATATTATCTACTTTTACTTTTGATTTATCGAGTATAACTTTACCTGATGTTGCTTTTATAGGATTATTTTCTTTATCGGGAATAAAATTCATCACAGCATATGCTTTATCGGTCAAAAAATCTATTGATTTAGCTTTATATTTAAAATATAAATCGTGTTTAGAAGCTATTTTATATAAACTTGATAAATCAGGGTAATTTTCAGGATACAAATATGATTGGGTCAAAAATCTGATAGTATCTTTTAAATTTACATTATTACTTGTAATTGTAAGATCTATATCAGGTATTTTCGTTTCTAAATCATTTATAATTTGCCCTTTTATTGTTAAAGGCGAAGTTCCGGATACAGCTGTTAAATCATTTAAATTTACAATTGTTTCAGTAAAATCGACAATACCTTTTATATTTTCAATTGGAGTTTTAAATCCTTCAATGAAGCATGACGTTCCGAACATATATAAAGAACCTTTTATTTTCATATCTTCAAATGCTTCTTCCGGAGGTAAAGGCGGTTGACCGAATGCTACGGGTACTATTTTTGCTTTCATATTTACCGAAACTTTTGTATCACCTTGAGCTTTTGTTATAACAGCCATTCCGGCTTTTACATCTTTTAATAAACTGCTTTTATTTATTAATTCGAGAAGATCTTCAGCCTTTGCCAGTTCTGAATTGATATTGAAATCCAAATAGTTATTAATTTTTACCCTGCCATTTACATTTAAAGGATTCATTTTTACAAATGCTTTTTCGGTTTTAAAATTTATTATATCATTTTTAAAATCCAGCCTTCCTTTTCCTTTGTTGATTTCACCATATAAACCGTTATATGTAAGTTTTGCATTATCAAATGAAGAATAGCCGTTTATTGAGATAAAATCCATTGATCCTTCAATATCAATATCTATTATCCCTGTTCCTGATGTTATATTCATTTCAGGTATTGGCCCAAGCTGGAAATTAAATACTTTACTTATTGGTACTACTATTTTTTGGGCAAGTGAGAAATCAATATTATCAGAGGTTTTTATTTTTACCTTATTGATTCCGTCACGATACATGTAAACATATCCATTTATTATTGCTTTTTGTTTGTTATATAAATCAATAAGAATATCCATGTTTAATATTCTTTTATTAAATTTTAAATTTACTGTTCCTTTGTGCAATTTATGTAAAGATTTATCTAAAATATGTACATTTTCGCCTTTTACATATCCTTCAATATCAGGATGAGGTATGTATCCTGTTATTTGCATTTTTCCTTCAACATCGCCAAAAACTCCATATCTTTTAATTTTTTCTGTTGTTCTGTATTCAACAGGAAGATTTGGCGGTAATATTGGTGAAATTTTTTCAGCTTTTGAATTCTCTACATTTACATTGAGGTTTAAAAAAGGTTTCTTCTTTTGTTCAAATTTAATTAAACCTGAACTTTGAGCATTTATACCTTCTGCAATATAACTTAATGAATTTATTTTGATTATATTTTTATGAAGTTCAATATTTGCTGATATATTGTTTTCTCCGTTAGCTTTAATATGATTTTCCCAACCGTTATAATCAAATTCATAATTATTGATTTTTGTATTTAAAATTATATTATTTGTACTTTGTTCTGTTGTAATTTTAATATAATCTATATATCCGTCTATGAGTTTTATATTTGGTGATATGTAATTACTTAAATACGAATAAAAGCTTTTTACATCAAGATTTTCAATAAAAAAGCTTCCTGAAATCATATCTGTATCAATATTTTTATTAAGTGGTAAATTTATTAAGAAATTAATATCAAAATTAGATACATTTGAATTATTTTTAATTTCACCATTTGTTGTAATTTTAAGAATTTTATTCTTCTGGGCTATTATTTTAAGCGGATTTGCATTAATTTTTAATTTTTCATTGATTATTTTATTTTTTATTTTTATTTTATAATTTTGAATATTAATCAGATTATTTTTAAATTTAATTTTATATTTTTTATTATTGGATTCAGGAAATAATTCTTCAAAATTGAATTTTCCGTTTTCATTTTTTTCTAAATATAAAATGAGGTTATCAGAATTTAAAGTTTTGATATTGATTTTTTTGAAAAGTATATCAAGGATTGATAAACGAACCATAATATTATTTGTGGTAATTAATGGTTTTTTATTTTTAAATGTAATATTTAAATTATTGAAAGAGAATGACAAATCCGGTTTAAGGTGAGTTTTAATTTGAGATTGTGAATAATTAATTGATAAATACGGATTAGAATTTAGTATATTTTTTATTTTATTTGAATTAATAACTTTATCAATAACAAAAGGAAATGCAAATAAATATAAGCATTCCATAGCTGAAAGTGTAATTATTAATGTAATAATTTTAGATTTTAATCGCATTTTTATGAGTTATTAAAATACTATTTATTTATTATTATATTATCTAAAGATTAAAAGTTCAAACAATTAACCTGATTTGCAAAAAAGGCAGGTTGTTGTAAAATTAAGAAAGAATTATTTAATAATGGTAAATATATGAATAAATTTAAATTTAATAAAAAAATAGAGAATTTTATAGCTCAGAAATTTACTTTAAATACATTGTTAATAGTATTATTTGCTTTGATATTTACTGGTGTACTTGTTTCGAAATATTTTTTCTTTCAAACAATAGTGGAATCGGATAATACAAGTAAAGTATTAGTTGTTGCATCTAAAGATATAGAAGTTACGGATATAATAAGGACAGAGAAAAGAAGACGAGAAGTTGCAAATAAAGTTGAACCGGTATATTCACCTGCTGATAGCGGATATATAAAGAATAATTTAAACGGAATAATTGAGGAAATTATTAATATTAATCATTCTCACAAATCAGAAGCTGAAAAAATGGATGAACTTGATATTTTGTTTGATATTGCTGATAATAGTGAAAAACAATATATTATTTCATATTTTATTCACGCAAATCAGGATTCTTTAAGTAATATATTTAATGCAGCGGAAAAAACATTAGGTGCAGTGTTAAATGAAGGAATAACAGAGCAGGACTATGCCAAAAATAATTTATCTCAAATTATTAGACGTAATGTGGATATAAATACAACGAATAACCAGGTAAAAATAATAACTGCATTATTAGAGCAAGTGATAGTTCCGAATATGATATTAAATGTGGAAGCAACTGAACTTGCCAGAAAGAATGCAAGAGATATGGTACCTCCTATAAAAGTAAAATTTAATAAAGGTGATACTATAGTTAAGGTGGGAGAGCCGATTACCCAAGTAAAAAAGGAAGCTCTGAGTAAATCCGGGTATAATATTTTGAGAATTAACAAGGCAGGTATTTTATGTATACTGTGTCTTGTTATATTTGGGTTATATGCAATATATTATTATTTAAAATATTTTGAACCAAAATTTTTAGATAAGAAACATTTGTTATTGGCCGGAGTTTTATCATTATTTGTTGCAATTATATCAGTAGTGCTTCCTGTCAATTGGTCGGTATTTTCATTGCCATTTCCGTTTTTAGCTATGCTGCTTTCAGTGTTTTTAAATCCGCAGACGGCATTTTTTATAATGGTAATATTATTAACTATTTTAACTTTATCATTACAATTTTCGGCATTGGCAATGTCAGTGTTTATATTATCGATAATAGTTTCTACAATCGGAATGACTACTATAAAATATTCAAGAAGATTTGACATAATAAAAGTTGGTGTGTATACAGCAGTGGCAATGGCAGTTATAATAAGTTGTGTTTATTTTGATCTTGGAAAAGATAAACTTTTGCATGATATTCCGATCGGTCTTTTGAACGGTGTTTTATCAGGTATATTTGCGTTGGGTATGATTCCCATCTTAGAGAACATATTCAAGGTGATAACAGAGTTTGGACTTGCAGAATTAGGAGATTATAACCAACCGTTGTTAAAAAAATTACATGAAACAGCTCCTGGAACATTTGAACATAGTTTAAGGGTTTCTAATTTGGCGGAATCTGCAGCGGAAGCAATTGGTGCTAATCCTATTCTTGCAAGAGTTGGTGCTTTATATCATGATGTGGGAAAAATTGTAAGGCCGCTTTTCTTTGTAGAAAATCAAACATATAGCGGAATTGAAAATCCTCATGATCAATTAACACCAAGATCCAGTAAAATGGTTATAACCTCACATACAAAAGATGGTATTACTCTTGCTAAGGAGTATCATATACCTGAAATTATTCAGGATTTTATTGCTCAACATCATGGAGATTCTCTTGCCAGTTATTTTTATAATCAGGCAGTTGCTCAGGAAGGTGCGGAAAATGTAAAAGAAGAACAATTCAGATATAATGGCCCTAAACCGAATACAAAAGAAACTGCTATTTTAATGATCGCAGATGCAGTTGAATCTGCAAGTAGAACTCTTAAAGATCATTCGCAGGAAGAATTGGATAAACTAATTAATAAAATTATACAAGATAGATTAGAAGATAATCAATTATCTGAAAGCCCTTTAACATTGAAAGATATAAAGATTATTGCAACTACTTTATCAAGAGTTCTTCGTTCTGTTTTCCATAAAAGGATTAAATATCAAGAATCTATGGAAGAAGAAATGCAAGATAAAGAGCAATAGGTTTAATTATGAATATCAATATTTTTATTGAAAATATATATAAAAATGAGCAATTGAACAATATCGGATTAAATTTTGAAATTGATGAAGAAAGTATTTATAAAAATGTTAAAAAAATATCTGATTATTTATTAACAAATAAACAAATATATAATAACTCCTGCTTAAATAACTTTACTTTTGAAACAGTAACTTTTGATATTGTCTTGTGTAATAATGAAGAAATTCATAGAATAAATAAAGAGTACAGAAAAAAAGATTCAGCTACTGATGTAATTACTTTTGCACTGTTTGCGGATTCTTCTGATGATGAAAAATTTGTTTTTGACGGAGAAATTCAACTTGGAGAAATAATTGTGTCTCTTGAAAAAATTCAGGAACAAGCAGATGAAAATAATATTACATTTGAAGATGAATTATATTATATTATTGCCCATGGAATTCTTCATCTCTTGGGGTATGATCATATGACTCAAGAAGATTATAATTTTATGGTTGAAATGCAAAACGAAGCAAAGGCAATAGTTATATGACAAGATTTAAATCTTCCGGTGTTCGGGAAAGTATACAAAATGCTATAAGAGGGCTAAACCTAGCCATAAGTTCGCAGCGGAACTTCAGAATTGAAATTTTTATTGCAATTATTGTTTTGGTGTTAGCTATATTATTAAAATTTTCAGTTACTGATATATGTATTTTAATATTGATGATTACAATTGTATTAATTTCGGAGTTATTAAATTCTGTTATAGAATTTACATTAGATGCAGTATATAAGAATAATTATTCTAAACTGGTTGAGATGGCAAAAGATATATCCGCAGGGATGGTTTTATTGGTTGCAATTATAAGCGTAATTGTTGGAATATTGCTTTTTGGGTCTAATTTGATTAAATTATTTTAAAGTGTCCGAATAAATTTTCACGATAAGCCGGAGGAGCTACAAAGCGAGGCACTATAGCGAAGTGAGAATGACTTAGCCTGTAAGCAAAAGTTAAGTTAAAATTTGTGAGTGGTTTAAAAGGTTACAAAGTAAACCGCTGAACTTAAGTTAAGCGAGTAAGCCTGTATTCGTACAAAGCAAAATGGAAGGGAGAAAAATTCAAGAAAGCAAGCACAAGGTTGCGACATCGGATTGAATTAAAAAAAAAGACCGAAATGAAAAATTCGGTCAAACAGTTTACGAGTGAGAGTGGAATATGTATAGCATTATAATAATGGTTTAAACCTTGTTTCGTATATTAACCGATTGTATAAAAAAAGGGTTTATATTAAAAAGACATAAGTCTAATAGATTAATTTATCAAATAAATATGTACGTATTAAAAGTGTCACACCAAAATTTCGCTCAGACTCCATTTTTTTCGCATACAGGCTCACAATTTTCAGCTTTGCTTCAAATGTTTGCTTTGTAATATTTTTAAAATGAAATCTTTTGGGACAGTTTACAAATAAAATTGAAATTTGGAATTATATATTTTTAAAATGAATATACAAAAATATTTTTCGCCGTATTGATTAAAACTTTATTATCATTGATATTAATAATATTTTGTATCGAATTTAGAGGTCCAAAATAATAATCTTTTTCTAATTTTTTTAATGTATTTTGCTTAATATCAAATATATTAAATAAACGGTTATAATTATAAATTAATATGTTTCCGTTATCTAATTTATGTAATTTATATTCATAATTATATTTGCCGTCTTTACTTAATACAACATTTTTAATTACATTACCTGTTACTAATTCATATATAAGTATATTATCTTCAAAAGTATTATTAATTTTTTTTCTTTGAATTAATAAAATATGTTTGTCAGAAATTTTTTCTGCAGCAATTAAATTTTTTATTTTTAAATTTCTTATTATTTTATTTTGTTTGATAGAGTATAAAAAACCATATTCTCCAACATGATTCTTATATAAAAATATAATATCATTGTTAACAAAAAGAAATTTCCCACTCAGCTTAAAAGTATGTAATAAACTATAGTTTTTTGTATTTAAATTGAATTTATATAATTTATCATCGAAAATAAAAATAAAACTATTTTCATCATAAGGTATTAAAGCATCATATCGAAGGTGAGAATTATAAATTGTATCAATTTTATTTGTTTTAATATCACATATAATCGAATTTTTTTAGGTTATCCAATAATAATTTATTGTTATTTAAATCTTTAATTTTAAAGTCATGAAAATCATCTGTTTTTTTAATCAGATAAAATTTATTGTCATTGATGTTATATTTTTTAATTTCATCTATAGCAACCATATTAGAACTGGCATATACACCATTAGAACAGGAATTTGCAGGAACATAATGAGTATGGATATATCCGCCCGCAAAAAGATATTCATATTCAGATAACTTTTTAACTATAGTGTGAAATTCATCAAATTCTCTTTCATATAAGTTGCACATTCCTTTTTCAGGACATTCTATATATGGAGTTAATTTTCTGTTAACATTACTTTCATGTGCATAATTTAATTTTAAATTATTAACATTAATCTTTTTTGGAACTTCGGCATAAGTATAACCGTTTATTTAAAATAAAATAATTATACAAATTAATATTTTAGCAATAAATTTAAATGATATATTTACTTTACTTTCTGCAATTTTAGCATTGTAACAAACGATATTTATATTTCCGCAATTCATAAAAAATTCTCTAGTTGGTAACCAAAATCATTATACTACTTCCCCCCCCCCCATACACACAATGCCTGAAAAAATTTTTTCTCTTAATAAAAATTAATTTTTAAGCAAATTTTATTATTTATATTTTTAAATCAAATATCAAGAAAAGTAAGGATAATTATGCAAATATCAAGTATGAATATTAATTTATATAATAAATCAAGTAACTTAGTTGATTACTTGAACGGCAATGATAAGTCGGCAGCAAGGTGTTACACCGGATTAATTCCGGTTAAAAATTTTTTTTCAAATCCTTTTAAACCAACAATAATGTTTAAAGGAAATTAAAAGAAGATACCCTGGATTTAAATAACAGTAAAAAAGAAAAAATAGAAAAATTAAAAAAAGATGCAATATTAGAAACACAAAAGAAAATTAAAGAGATAGAAACACAAAAAAGCAAATATGAACAAGACTTAATATTTTATTATGATGTTACTAATTTTGTTAGAGATCTTTTTACTTCTAATGAACATTTAAGATCCTTTAAAAATGAAATAAAGAACAGCGATGAGTTACAAAAAGATAAATTAATTGATGAGCTTTTAGCAAATCATGAGGATGCAAAATCTGATAAAATTTCAAATTGTGCAAAAAAAGCTCTTAGAGATTGCCATTTATGGGGTGTCAATACACTTAAGTTATTCGGTGCGGCTACAATATTTACATCAAAAACAGTACAAGGAGCAAAAATATATATTGAAAAAGCTCCATCACGAATTTCAGCCTTAAAAGCAAGTTGCGATAAGTATATTCATTATCTTGATATAAATCCCGATGTAGCACCTTGTTTTAATCCATTCATAGATCCAAAGACAAAACTTGAAATGTTAAAAGAAAATGGTATCGTCGATAAACAAGATTTATTAGGTTTTATTGAAAATGCCGGGTCAAAAAAACAAGTTAAAGATGTTATGAAATTATTAGAAAAAAATCAGCTTATAAAATTCGGTGAAGATGAATTAAAAAATATTCCGGATATGACTGATGAAACTACAAAAGCAACAGTTGAAATTTTAAAACAACACCAAGGAAATTTAAAACTCCCGGAGGCCCTTTCAAAAGAATTAAGTATTACCATTGATGCATTAGATAGCATAGGTTTATCTTTTATAGAAATTCCATCTCAAAATAAATCTTCAGATGAAGCCATTAGATTTGTTGATATGGCAGACCCTAAGAATAAAGAAAAACTTGATGTTTTGTATGAAGAAGTTGCGAGAATAAGACCAAAACGTTCAAAATATTATTCTTCTTCGTTAAACCATTCATCAGAACCTTATGTTCCAATATTGTATTTACAAAAAATCGGTTATGGGCCTATTGGACTTTTAAAAAGACTTGTTCAAGACGGTAAATTAAAAGGTAAAATAGAATCAGTTGACACACTTCAAGGTAGAAAAACTAAAACCATGGTTGATGTTAACGATATGAACAACTATAAATTGTTGTTAAATATAAAAGAAAATAATCCTAATATTATACTAGCTCCAAGACTTGCAAAAGAAGTTGGTATATCGAATCAAACACTTATCAATCTGATAAAAAAGGGTGAAATAGATATAATCGGCGAATATATATTCCCTTATGAAATAGGTGTAATGTATATTGACAGGACAACTGAAAAAAATACGACAGCCATAAAACAATTACAATTTGAGAAAGAACTTGCACTTCAATTAAAAGAAGATGAAAAAAAACAAAAAGAACTCGAACGAATTGAAAATAAAGATAGACAAGCAAAAATGGCATCAATGAGAATGAAACTCGTTTGGTATTTTTGCCCCAAAACAAGAGAAATTGCTTCTCAAATGGCCTCTCAAGACGGTTATTTAGCCAGATTATTTGCAAAAGAAAAAGATAGTGATGAAGAATTAACTCCGAAAGAAGAAGTAATAGTTAATCAATATCGAAAAAACGTTTGGAATAGTGCCGGATCAGAAGAATTGAAAGAAGGTTTTAAAAAAGCAGAAGAAGTTTTAAAAAAGTATTATCAATCCAGTCTGGAATCAATTGAAAATGAAGAAATAAGAGAAATAATTAAAATGTATGAGAATAATTAGAATTTTTTCTTTTTTTCTCTACCTTTTCTCCTCCCAACTCATGAAAAAGGGCAAGTTTTAGATTGTCCGAGAAAATTTTGTTGGTTCTGAACGTAGTGAATTTTCCGTAGGGTGAAGTCGAGCGAAAGCGAGCGAATGGCAAACCCCAAGACAGCAAATTTCAAGACAGCAAGCACAAGGTTGCGATACTAGATTAAATATAATTATTATTTTTATTCAAAAATAAAGAATTTATATTCAGGAACATCGAGGGCAGAAGAAATATTGAATAATAAATTCATACTCAAAT
>CANPZN010000007.1 GCA_947588785.1 Candidatus Gastranaerophilales bacterium | reverse complement strand
CGAGGAGCAAGCGTAATGTTGCGACACTAGATTAAATAAATTTGAAAAGAACCTAAAATTTTAATAAAGTCAGTATAAATCATTAATTCTTCCAGTGCCGTTTTAATTTTATATTCGTAGTTATATCCTTCAATTTCAATGAGAAAAATATATTCCCCCAGTCTTTTTTTTGAAGGTCTTGAGTCTAAATATGTTAAATTAATGTCATGTTTATAAAAAATTTCAAGAACTTTACATAAAGCTCCGGGTTTATTTTTGGTAGAAACTATTATACTTGTTTTTCCCTTATTGTTTTTTTGTAAATTTTTTCTTCCGAGGATAAAAAATCTTGTTGTATTATCTTTTTCATTATTAATATCATCAGAAAGAATATTAAGATTGAAAATATCAGCACATGATTCATTAGCTATAGCCGCAATATCAAAAGAATCAGAAACAGATACTTTTTGTGCAGCATAACTTGTTGAAGAAACGTCAATTAATTCAACATCAGGAAGATTTTTATATAAAAAATCACTACATTGAGCTAGTGCCTGCGGATGAGAATATATTTTTTTTATTTTATTAACTTTATCATTTTTAGATAAAAGCAAATGTTTTATTGGTATTGATAATTCACCTTGAATTTTTATATCTTTATCTTTAATTTTTAATAAATTATCTATGGTTTCCCGAACAATTCCTTCAATTGAATTTTCAATAGGAAGGACAGCAAAGGAAGAAAAATCATTTTCTATAGATTCCAATACTGATTTAATAGTTTTTTGAGAAATTTGATTTTTAGCTTTGATATTACAAATTGAAAGAAATTTTTTCATTGCAAGAGTAGCATTTGATCCATCGGGGCCAAGATAGTATATATTTTCAATATCAATATAATCCATTTGCTAAACCTTTAATTATTATATAAAATTATTTTACATAAAATATGTAAAAAAGGTAAAAGTATGACAAATATAAAATTTGGAACGGATGGTTGGCGAGCTGTTTTAGGTAAAGATTTTAACTATGATAATGTAGATAAAGTTATAAATGCGATAGCTTCATATATTTATTATGAAAAATTTCAGGATAATGATCCAAGTAATAAAGTTTTAATTGGGTATGATCCTAGAAATAAAGCTGATGAATTTGCTTTTTATATCGCAGAAAAATTAAGCAGTTTAGGGTTTGCGGTTGAAATTTCAGATAAAATAATTGCTACTCCGGTTTTGGCTTATAGTGCATTATTAAAAAAATCAAATGCAATAATGATAACAGCGTCACATAACCCACCTGAATATTTGGGACTTAAATTTATACCTCCATATGGCGGCCCGGCTTCGGATGAAATCGTACATAAAATTGTGTCATATTTAGATTGTAAATTTGATAAATTCGCTGAATCTAAAACATATAAAACAGTTTCATTTGAAAACGAATATATTAATCATATAAATAAATTAATAGATTTTAAAAAAATACAAAATGCAAATATAAAAATCAATTATGATGGTCACCATGGGGCTGCTGCTTTTTTATTTAAAAATATTTTAGATAAAAATCACATACAAAATAATTTTCAAAACCTGGAAAGAGATATAAATTTTGGCGGATTCATGCCTGATCCTAAAGAAAAATATCTTCCGTCATTAAAAAAAATATGTAAGGATACAAAATGTATAGGTTTGAGTAATGATGGGGATGGAGATCGTTTTGGAGTATTTGATGAAACAGGTAATTTTATTAATGCAAATGATATTATTGCAATGTTATTAAAGCATTTAACGGAAAATAAGTATTATAGCGGAAAATTGGCAAAAACTGTAGGTGCTAGTTCTAAACTTAATATGTACGCTGAAAAACTTGGAATTGAAGTTATAGAAACACCGGTAGGTTTTAAATGGCTTGGAGAAGCAATGCGAAATAATGATATAATCATTGCAGGTGAAGAATCCGGCGGTTTAAGTATAAAAGGACATATCCCGGAAAAAGATGGTATTCTTGCAAATTTATTGATTATAGAAATGATGGCATTCTATAAAAAAACGTTAAATGAATTGCATAATGAATTTCTAATCTCTTTAAACAGAAAATTTATAAATGAAAGAATGGATTTCAATCTTAATTCAAAAGAAGAACAAAATATAGTGATAGATAAATTTAAAAATAAAGATTTCTTTGGAAAATATAATATAATTAAAAAATCATTTTTAGATGGTTTGAAATTATATTTAAATGATGGAAGTAATATTCTGATAAGAAAAAGCGGTACAGAACCGCTGTTAAGAATTTATTTTGAATCAGACAAGGAAGAAAAAATAAATGAATTTAAAGAAATTATAAATAAAGATTTAAAAGAGGTGTAAGCCGGAAGATTGCCGTTATAAACAGTTAAAAAATTATATTATAAGTAAATATATCATTATAATTTGCTAAAGAGTTATTATTAAATGTGAAATCTCTGTGTTTTAAACTGAAATAATTCAAAATAAAATTAGCATTATCCATATCTTTTTGATGTTCTAATTTTGCAAGTTCTTCTATAGAACAGGCAAAGCCTGTATAACAGCTTGCAAAAGCTGAAGAAATACTAAAAACAATAAGGAATAGTCCAAATAAAATTTTTTGAGGTATATGTTGAAAATAGAAGCAGTTTTTTTGTTTAAATTTGTCCGAGAAAATTTTACGATAAGGATGGTGAGCGAAAGGAATTTTAAGACAATAAGCAATAAATTGCATCACCGGGTTAATTACAAAATTAAATAAAATATCTTTCATTTTCGACTCCTTCAAAAATATAGAATATCCACTTTTCTATATTGTGAAGGATAATGTAAAGTTTTTCATTCCACTTTATAATTATTTATTTTATTACCTTTTAGTTTAATGTAAAATTAAAGTAGCAAAAATTATTTTTACGGACTTTAAAAAAGTATGAATTTCCTGTTAAAAAAAGAAGAATGTAATAATAAAAAAATTATAAAACCTGATTTTAATACAAAAGAAGGCAGAGAGTTATTCGCTTTGTACTTATACTCAAAATTAAAACAGATTTTAGAGTATGATAAATTGAGTGAAACTCCTGTTTTTAAAACTATAAATCCGGGATTTATTCCTAAGTTTAATAATCGTTTGATAAATAATCCGGAAAAACGTTTTTTAATAGGTATATCAGGAGAATCTGCAAGCGGTAAAACTACTATTTGTAATACTATAAAGCAATCTATCGAAAAATTAAATCTCCCTGTTGAAATTTTAAGTGCAGATAATTATTTTAAAGATATTTCAGGTTTAATAAAAGAACACGGAACTTTTGATAAGTTATTAGAATCAGGTTATGATGTTGATTCTCCCGATAATTTTCAATTGGATGTTTTATATAGAGATCTGGAAATGTTATCTCGAGGCATTAATGTCAGAATTCCTGAATATCTTGTTAATGGTACGGGAATCGTTGTTCCTGAAGCAATTGAAAAAAAAGCAAAAAAAATTATTGTAGTTGAAGGTATGGCTACAATGTACGGAAAAGTTGCAGATCTGTTTGATTTAAAATTGTATGTGGATATAGATCCGGCTATTCAGGAAAAATGGTTTATATATAGAGCAAAAACTTCAAGAAATCAAAATGAAGAAAATGCAAGAAAACAATTAGCTTATGTAAGAAATGCTTCAAAAAAATATATTCTGCCTAAACGTGATAATGCTGACATAATTATTAATGGTGCTTCATCTTTAGAATATTTTACGAAAATTATTGAATATATTTATGTAATAACTAATAATTTTGAAAATCCATAGAAATGTTTATAAAATTACATCGTTATGCATGTAAATTAACTCTTTATCTTATTTTTTCTTTTCTCATCCCCAAAAAGATGTCCGAGTAAATTTTTACGATAAGCCGAAGGTGTGAGTAAAAATTTGCGAGTGGCGTATTGAAAAGGTGAGCAACTTTACGGTTGCGAGGAGCAAGCGTAATGTTGCGACACTAGATTAAATTCAAATAATACCCCTCTAGTAAATTTTCACTTACACCTTTTGGGTATTATGAAAATTTACTCGGGTATATTATATGAAAAGAAGGATTAGTTTCTTATTTCCCTCATAAAATAATGATTAAGATTAATTAGCAGCTTTAGGAGATTTTTTTGAATGAATTTTATCAATTATTGTATTAATTACGGTATTAAATACAGCACCTGCTGCTGCAACAATCATTATTCCTGCAGCAAAGTTTTTTGCATAATTGTATTTTCCGCCATATTCATTTATTGTATTTCTTAATTGAGAAGGATTAGTACCCCAGGACATTACATTTGAAGCTGTATATAATGCGGCAGTAGCTATAGCTCCTCTTTTAGCAGCTCTTAATTTTGTTGATTTGTTTCTTTGTTGATTTATTGATGATACTCTCATTATAATAATATCCTTATCTTTGTAATTAGATAACAATAGTAAATATTTTATTTTGTTATTTGTGTGATCTTTTGTTACAAAATTTTATATTTTTGTTTAATGATATTTATCATTTCATCTGTTTTAATATTTTCAATATCAAACCAAAAAATTTCTTTATTGGCATTAAACCAGCTTAATTGTCGTTTTACATATCTTCGTGTATTCTGCTTTATTAATTCAATTGATGTTTCTAATTCCAGCTGACCTTTGAAAAAATGATATAATTCTTGATAACCTATAGTATTTAGTAAAACTTTATTTTCACCATATTCTTTAAAAAGTTGTTTTGCTTCATTTACCAACCCAAGGTTTATCATGCTATCAACTCTTTGATTAACTCTATTATATAAATATTCTCTGTTTTTTGCATTTAAACCAAACCAAAATGTAGTAAATTCAGGTTCTTTTTTCTTTTGGGCTTTGCTCATTGGAATACCAAGTGTTTGAAAAACTTCTATGGCTCTGATAATTTTTACTTTATTGTTACAATGAATTTTAGTTGCAGATTCATTATCAATATTTAAAAGGATGTTATATAATTCTTCAGATGACTTTTCTTCTAATTTTTGTCGTAATTCTTTATTTGGAGCAACTCTTGGTAAATCGAAATCTTGAAGTAAAATTCTGAAATATAATCCTGTACCGCCTGCAAGTATAGGAATTTTACCTCTTGAATAAATTTCCTGTATTATTTTATGTGCATCATCACAAAAATTTGCAGCAGTATATTCTTGATTTAAATTTATTATATCAATTAAATGATGTTTAATTTCTTTTCGTTGTTCTATACTAGGTTTTGCACTGCCGATATCAATTCCTTGATAGATTTGTCTGGAATCAACAGATATTATTTCTCCATTTATTTCTTTAGCAAGATTAATTGCTAATGCTGTTTTTCCCGATGCACTAGGGCCTATTATTGCGATTATTTTTTTCATTATAAAAACAGAATACCAAAATTACACTGTAATTTAAATACATTGGGAATAAAATAAAAAATAATATTAAGGAAAGTGTAATATTAAATCCTAATTGAAATATTGTAAAACTTATTAACATGTGTATGAACAATAAAAATATAATTATTAAGATACATTTAAATATATTTAAAATGAAAAATTTTAAAGTGTTAAATAATATTAAAAAAGGATTGTTTTTTGTTGTAAATAAAATGACAAAATATAAAATGCCGAGAAAATTTAAAATTATGGAAGAAATAACAATAGTTGCCGTCCAATCCGAAGGAATATTATTTAAATTATTGTTACTTAAATAATCCGCTGTTATTTGTAATATGTCATGCCTGTTTGTTAGTTTTATATAAACGAATGCAATAATAGAGGCTATAACGGTATAAAATGACAGAAACACAGTCAAAGCGAAAATAGTTCTGAAGAAATTTTCGCCGACTCCCGAAATAAAGAGTTTAAAGTTCTTGAGAGCTTTTTGTCCCGTTTCTTCAGCTGAATCATTTTCGTTATATTCGAGAATACCCAGTAAATTAATATGAAACCAACCTGATATAAAAGCGGCAAATGTTAGAAATAAAGTAATAATAAGTAATCCGCAGGTATATAAGTTATTAATTGAGGTTATTATTTTCCCCATAATCATTATAAATATCATAATATAAATTACGACAGGATGTGTAAAAATAAAATTATTTTTTAGAATTTTATATGATTTATTCACCAGATTTTTCATTCTTGAATTATAACATATTAGTAATGAAAAGTAATATTTTGTCAAAAACTATCTGTTTTTGATAAAATTATTATAAAGGAGAGTGTACAGGTTAGGGAAATGAAACAGAGAATAGTTCTTTTAACTATAATATTATCTTCATTAGTGCTTTTATATTTTTTTCAAAATAACATGAATACTCCATGTGCATTTATAACAATATTGGTGTTTATGGCATTGTATACGACATATATGCAAATTGCATTCAAGCATAGATTAAGAAAAGAAAAAAAACATCCGATAGTAAAAAATTATAATTATACTCCGTTTGTAAGTATATTGATTCCGGCTCATAATGAAGCGGAAGTTATAGCAATGACAGTAGATAATGTTTCTAAATTACAATATCCCGGATATGAAATAATTGTAATAGATGACAGAAGTACGGATAATACAGCTCAAGTACTTGAAAAAATAAGTAAAAATTATAATAATGTAAAATATTTTTCAAGAACAAAAGATGCATTTCCCGGGAAGTCAGCTGTTTTAAATGATGCATTAAAAATAGCTAAAGGAGATGCTATTTTAGTATTTGATGCAGATGCCAGAGTTAAACCCGATTTTTTAAAAGAATTAATACCGGCATTAGAACCGTCACAAGTAGGTGCAGTCCAGTCAAGAAAGGTAATAATAAATCGTGAACAAAATTTTTTGACACGTTGCCAGGATAATGAAATGGCTGTTGATACTCACTTCCAAGTCGGTAGGGATTCTGTTAAAGGGGCAGTTGAACTTAGAGGTAACGGTGAACTTATAAAAAGAGAAGCTCTGGAAAGTGTTAACGGCTGGAATATTTATACCATTACAGATGACCTTGATTTATCAACAAGACTTCAAATAAAAGGATGGGATATCAGGTTTTGTCCTGATGTCTGTGTATATGAAGAAGGAGTTCCTTCATATATTCCCTTAGTTAAACAGAGAAGAAGATGGATAGAAGGCAGTATTAGACGCTATCTTGAACATTTTTCCGTTGTTATTACGTCTAAAGATGTTTCAATGCGTGTAGTATTGGATATGACAGCTTATATAACCGAATTTATTCTGCCTCTGTGGATGGTTTCAGAATTATTATTTCAGTCATACAGATATATCAAAGATGATTATAATTGGATAATGTCTTCAATGGCATTATCTGTAATTATGTGCGGATTCTTTATTGTCGCTTTATTCTATAGCTTAAGTAAGTATGTAAAATTAAAACCGATTGATAATTTAATTCAATCAATAGAAACTTCATTATATATAATTTTATTATGGTTTCCAATCGCTGTATTTATAATCTTTAAAATCATTTTTATGAAAAATAATATGGATTGGGGAAAAACAAAACATGGAGTATTCTGTTATAAAAAAACTGTAAATAATGAAAATTTACAAAATGACCAAGAAGAAAATTTAATTAAAGTTTAAGAAGGGAGATATAAAAAGTGGATTTCACAGCGTTAACAGTTGAATTATTGAAAACTTTAAATAATATAACAGGCAGTTATGGACTTGCAATTATTGCATTAACAGTAATTGTAAGAATATGTGTTTGGCCTTTGGGTTTATCACAACAACGTTCAATGAAGGCTATGCAAGTACTCCAACCGAAAATGAAAATAATACAGGAGCGTTATAAAAATGATCCGCAAATGGCTCAAAGAAAAATGATGGAGTTCTATAAAGAACATAAATTTAATCCGATGGCCGGTTGTCTTCCTTTATTGATTCAAATGCCGATATTTATTTTATTGTATTCCGCATTAATAAGTCCGCAGTTTATTCAAGAAGCAGGAAATTCAAATTTCTTGTTTATTAAAAGATTGGATGCAACTTTAAGAGGCAGTGCTGGAAATTCATATGATGGAGTTTTTAGTGTATCAGGCGGTGATAAATTTGTAATATTTAAAAAAGTTAAAGTTAATCTCGGAGATCAAGTTCTTGATAATGTTAAAATTTCATCTAAAAATGCCGTTAAAATTCAAGGTGATATAGAACCGGGGCAATCTGTTGATCTTAAAATTAATCTTGATGATATTGATTTGAAATATAGTCAATTAGAAAAAGTAACTTCAGCTGAAATTGAAATACAAAATATTAAAACCAGAGAAGTTGAAAATGTAACTTTTGAAAAACGTGATAATATATTAGCTGCTACTATACCGACAAATCAACCTCAAAATCAATTCCATTTCGATATCTTACTTCTAATCTTGCTTTTCGCAGGTACAATGTTGGCTTCTCAAAAAGTTATGATGGCTTCAAATAAAAACGTTAATCAGGATCCTATGCAGGCTCAAATGCAAAAAATGATGAGTACTATGATGCCGATTATGATCATATTTATGTTTGTTATTGCTCCAATTCCTGCGGGGGTTCTGTTATATTTAGTTGTAAGCAATGTTATTCAAATAATTCAAACTATTGTTATAAATAAACAGCTTGAAGCTGAGGATTTACATAAAAATTCTCCTGCCTCAAAAGATTTAAGTAATGCAAAAACTATTAATCCAATTGAAACAAAAACCATTGAAACCGATAAAAAATAATGAAATTAGAAGAATTTAATTATAATTTACCTGAAGAATTGATTGCTCAAGTACCGGCAAAAGAACGTGATATGTCTAAAATGTTGGTACTTGACCGAGTTAATAAAAATTTTATTCATAAACATTTCTGTGATATTACGGATTTTTTAACTCCTGATGATTTATTGGTTTTAAATAATACAAAAGTTATTCCGGCAAGGTTGTATGCTAAAAAAAATACAGGTGCATTAATTGAAATTTTACTTGTAAGACAAATAGATATTGATGTTTGGATTGCATTAATAAAACCTTCTAAACGTGTTAAAGCTGGCATGATTTTATGTGTTTGTAGTGAACTTTCGGTTGAAATAATAGGAAAAGATGATGATAAATGGAAAATTAAACTTCTATATGAGGGTAACATATTTGAAATATTGGATAAAGTGGGTAATATACCGCTTCCTCCCTATATAGAAAGAAAAATGACTGATGATGAATATAAAAAATTAGATTTTGATCGATATCAAACAGTTTATGCAAAAAATGCCGGAGCAGTTGCAGCACCTACTGCAGGGCTTCATTTTACAAAAGAAATATTGGATAAATTATCACAGCAGGGAACTGAACATTGTTTTGTTACATTAAATGTAGGACTTGGTACTTTTAAGCCGGTTAAATGTGAAAATATTCTTGATCATAAAATGGATAGTGAAAGTTTTGAAATTACTCAAGAATCTGCTGATATCATAAATGAAGCAAAATCTAAAGGAAAAAATATTGTAGCAGTTGGTACAACTTCTGTTCGTACTCTTGAAACTGTTATGAATAAATATGGGAAAATTATACCGGTTAAAGATAGTAGTGAATTATTTATATACCCGGGGTATAAATTTAAAATGGTTGATAAATTAATTACAAATTTCCATTTGCCTAAATCTACATTATTAATGCTTGTAAGTGCTTTTGCAACGAAAGAGTATATATTTCAAGCTTATGATGAGGCAATTAAAAATAAATACAGATTCTACAGCTATGGTGATTGTATGTTAATAAGGTAGCTTTATGTTATTAGCTTCTTTTATATTAATTTTTATTTCTTCTTCTTTTATCACAAATTACTTGATATCAAAACAAAAAAATAAAAACGGCAGGATTCTGTATCTGTTACTTATCTTTATTTCTCAAATAGTATTGATATTTGAGGTATTATCTTTATTTGGAATGATGAGAAAAATTCCTTTTCTTGTTGGGAATATTATTGTTTTTTGTAGCTCATTTATATTCTGTTCGAGAAAATATTTCAATAAGGAAGGTGGGCAAAATTTCGGAGTGGGGATTTTAAAAGAATCTTTGAGTAATTTTTTTTGTGCATGTAATCTAAAAATGAAAAAAATTTATAAAGTATTAAAGCAAGATAGAATACTTATAATATTATTTTATTTATTTTGTATTTTAATTTTGTCAAAAATATTAGTTTTAATATATAACTCGGAACTGTTCGGTGATTCTCTGTCTTATTATCTACCGAGAGTAACTGCCTGGCTTTGGCAAGGAAGTATTAATCATTTTTATACTCCTGATTCAAGAGAAATTATTATGCCTGTAAATATTGATTTACTCTATAGTTGGGTATTAATGTTTAATAAAGATGAAAAAGGTATAGGAATATTTTCTTTTGTTTCATATATAGGTGTATTGTACTTAATATATAATATTTTAGGGGAAATCGGATTTTGTATAAGACGAAGAATCTGGGCAATATTTGTATTTTCATCTTTTGTCATTATTGCAATAATGAGTTATAATCCGCTTTCTGATCTAATTATAGGTTTTTTTATTTTATCATCTGTATATTTATATTTAATTTCAGTGAAGTATAAGGAAAAAATACCTTTTTATTTTTCTGCTCTTGCCCTGGCACTTGCAGCAGGTTCAAAAGTAACTGCAATTATAGTATTACCTTCCGTTGCTTTTCTTTTATGTATTATTTCTTATTTTTATTCATCCAATATAGAATGTTTGAGAAAAGATCACAATAATGAAAGTGAGCAAACCGGAATATGGGAGGGTAAAGTGATTGACAACACAAAGCCGGAAGAGAACTTATTATCCTATACAAAGCAAAGTGTGATACAGAAAAGTTCAAGACATTCGGCAGCAGGTTGCGACATTGGATTTAATAAAAAAGAAATAATCTTATTTACAGGAATATTTGTAATAAATTTTATTATTTTTTCAAGTTATAATTATGTTTTAAATATTATTGATTTTAATAATCCGTTTTCAAATTATGAATTATATATGATTAATAAATTTCAAGGCGGATTCAAAGGATATATATGCTGTCTTATAAAATATATATTTGCAATATTCGATTTTTCAGGGATTTCAATTTTTGATTTATACAATGATTTTATAACTAAAATGCAGAATTTAATAATAAATATTATTGGAGAAACTCCAGATAGTTATATGTCAGATATATTTAAAGGAAATTTTGAGTTTGACAATAACTTAAGTATTAATTCATCAGCTCTTGGTGCATTGGGACTTTTTGCATTTTTACCTTCTTTGATTTTATCTTTTAGAAAAACTAATTCTAAAAAATATAGAATATTATTAATGTTTTCTATAATGTTTATTTTAAATATTCTTATATTTACGGGTATTATGATATATACAAAGTATAATCTCAGATACCTTGCAACTTTTGTAGTAATTGCAACTCCTGTTATAGCTTTATCTTATATAAAAGATAATAGAAATATATATAAATGGATAATTTCATGCCTTATTGCTATATATTTTATTATTCTTACTTTTTATAAACCATTTATACTGATTAATACGGATAAAGAATATACAAATATAAGTGATGAAAAAATAATATTCCGATATTTTAAAAATATGAATAACCAAGATAAAGCAAAAATAGCATTTATTGCTCAAAAAATAGGGAGTCCTGTATATTATATAGAAAAACTTAAACTTTTAGGGTTTATGATGGATAAAATTCCAATAGATGATATAAAAAAATATAATTTACAATCTTATAACTATATAATAACTGCTTCAATAAATGCACAAACTACTAATATTAAAAATTATTCAAATTCAAACTGCAAATATTATGATTCTAACGGTATTAAAAATGAACAACTTTATGGTAGTGATGAGCGAATTTTCCGTAAGGTGAAGACGAGAGAAAGCGAGCGAACCCGAGAATGTGAGGGCGAGCTGAACGACAAACGAAGTGCAGTGAAGCACTCGAGCGAGATAGAGGAAAATTCAAGACAGCACGACACAGGATTAAATAAAAGAACACCGATAATGGCTGAATGTGATATACCGTTAAATGATTTATATAATTTAAAATTTATTCCGCAAAAAGATATTTCGCTTATTAATTACATAATATTAAAAAATTCAGAATTATAGAAAATATCATACATAAATATGAAATTTTGTGAAAAAAACTAAAGTTTAGGTTATAATATGCCGATAGAAGGGTTATAATATTTTGTTTAAATTATAATAAAAATTATAAAATATTGGTAGAATATAATAGTTCGGAATAAGTTTAAAATGGTAAGGATAATAAATGACTGACGAAAAAAAAGAAAATAAAAATGTATCAGTTTTTGCAAGAAGTGAAATTTCACTGGAGTCTGATCCGTTAGAGGAAATTTTTGCATTAAATTTGGGCGATTTCATTTCTGAACATTTAATATCAGATGAATTAGTTCAAAAAATAGGTAAAACAAATGTAAATAAAATAGAAAGTTTGAAAAAACAATTAAGAGAACTTATTTCAATTTATTCAATAGATAATACATTAAAAATATTGGGTTTTAGCAGTAAAGAAGATTATGTTATATATAATGCAATAGCTAAAACAATAAAACAGATGTTAGAAATAGATGCTTGTCATATATTTTTATCAAAAGAAAATGCAATGGGCTTGGATATAACTCAAAATGATTTGATATTAGTCGGTTCGTCATTAAGATTTAATGATGATATATATGATTCAGAAATAGGTTATAAATTAAATGATGAAAATTATGTATCATTGGCATATAAAACAAGTAAGAAAATAGAAATAAAAAATGTAATAGAAGATGATAAATTTAAACCGATATTAATGTTATCAGAAGATAAAGTTCAATATTATTTAGCTGTACCGATGTGTAATAATATGGAAAAGGTTGGAGTGATAGTTGTTGAGAATTACACAGAAAAAAAATTATCCGGTGAATTTATAGATTTATTGACAATAACTGCAAAATTATTTGCTACATCGATGTCTTTAGAAAAAATGACGGAAGAAACTGATAAATTGATAAATCAAAAAGATGTAAATCTTTCTCAGTTGCAAAATAACAGAGCGGAGTTAACGGCTTTAATCGGTGACTTAAGCAGTGAACAACAAGGTTTTGTTGAACATCTTGCAAAAGCCGTAGATGCAAAGAGCAATTTTAAGAATAATTATTCTCAAGAAGTAGCTGATCTTGCCAGAGAAATTTCTACAGTACTTAATTTAAACGAAAAAACAAAAGATTTAATATATTATGCAGCTTTATTAAGAAATATAGGTAAAATAACATTACCGGAGGAACTTTTTAATAAAAAAGAAAAATTATCGGCAGAAGATTGGGAAAAACTTCAAAATCATCCGAATGTTGGTGTAAGTATATTAATGAGTATTAATTTCTTGTCTGAAGTTGTACCATATATAAATTATCATAAAGAACGTTGGGATGGTAAAGGTGAACCGGAAGGTTTAAAAGGATATAGTATTCCTTTAGGTTCAAGAATAATAGCATTATCAGATGCGTATAGTGCTTTGACTTCAGAAAGAAAATACAGGCATGCTCTTTCTAAAGAAAATGCATTGAATATAATTCGTGAAGAATCCGGTTCAAAGTGGGATCCTGAGTTGGTTAATATATTAGTTGATTTAAAGAATAGTTAATTATTATATTCATTAGTCCATAATCCATGTATATTACATAATTCACGTGCGGTAAAATTGTCATAATTGCAAGTCGATTTTAAATCTAATTTAGGTTCTTCATTTGGACTTAAATATTTTCGTTTTATATATTTTTTATCAGGAGATATTGCTTCTATAAAAATAATATAATGATTTTGTTCCATAGGGTGAGGAATTGAGCCGACTCTTATAATCTTATTTTCACCTTCTGTTGATATAATTGGAACATGTTTTTCTTGAAATTGAGAATCTTCTTTTTTTTCTTCCAGATGTTCCATTGGTAATGAACAACAAACAAGTTCACCTTCTCCGGGGTTAATAACTTCTATTATATTTCCGCATACATTGCATTTATATATTTCCAATTTGTTTGTCATATGTTTATCTCCATTTAATTTAATATTGGAAGTATATATTACAAATATAAAAAATTAATTGCCTGCTTAAATAAATCTATTGGTTATAAATCAATTTTATAATATCATCTTCAAAGGTTTTAATTTCAGAATTTGGTTTTGTGAAATTTTGTATTAAAATAGCAACAGAGTATGTTTTCCCGTCTTTTGATTTTACATAGCCGATAATACCGCTTACATTTGATAATGATCCTGTCTTTAAACGAGCTTCACCTCTTAAATCGTATAATCTTTTTGATAAAGTACCATCTCCCGGCTGTGCCATATATTCACTGTATCTTTTAAATTCTTGTAATTTATACAACTTATTTAAAGCAGTTGTTATCCAATCAGTATAAACAAGGTTATTTCTGGAAACTCCGGAACCGTCTTTTATAATAATGTTGTGTGTGTCAATTCCGATTGAATTATAGAATTCATTAAAATTGTTGATAGCCAGTTGTTCTGAAGCTGTAGAATTATATTTTTTCCCGCCTGATAACTTAAATACGGTTTCAGCCATTAAGTTATTACTATTTTGTAATATTTCAGGAATTATTAAGTTAATTGGATTTTTAATTTCATAAATTAAAGTTGCATCATTTGGAGTTATTTTTGAAGCATATAATGTGGAATTAATTTTTATATTATTCGTATCAAGAAGTTTTTCAATTGTATAAATAAAATATCGTCTCATACTGCTTAATGGTATTGCTATTTTTATTGTATTCATAACAGAACCTGAAATTTCTGTAACTTCAGGAGTATTCCAATTATAGCGATTCATTTCAATATATTCTTTATTATTATTTAAAGACATTAAATTTATTAATGTCATTGGATATTGAGAATTATTTTCAATTTTTATGTTGTCTGAATTTTTAACTAAAGTGGCAGTGATGATATTTTTATCAAGATTATATGCACTTACCTTAGGAGTATATGGATTTACATCATCATCCCACATCCAACCTGTTGAAAATTCTTTTTTATCAATAATGCTGTCATCAAAATATAAATTTTCAAATGAAGAAAATGTTTTTAGTTGTGAAAATGCTTCATTAAGTTGAGCTGTTGTTAGTAAAGGATCAGCTCCGAGTTTTATATATAAATTATTATTTGAATCTTTGTAAAATCCTGTTTTAAAAGTATAATCATATCCTAAAACATTTAAAGCTGCATAAGTAGTAAATATTTTTAGAGTTGAGGCAGGATGAAGATATTTTTTGGAATTGTATTCATATTCTGTATTTCCATTTTCAAGATTTTTGACGGAGATTGAAATTGTTGAAGTTTCATTTAATTGAGAATTTTTAATTAATTTATCTATTTTACCTGTTGAAAGGGCAAAACATTCATTTGTATTTATAAGTATTATTAATGTAAATATAAAAAATTTAATTATTTTATTCATGATCACTCCGTTATTTTATAAGTTTTTTTTGTATCTTTTAAAATTGGCATTTGTTCTCTATATTCTTTCATTGAATCTAAATCTAAGTTAATATTTAAAACTTTTTCTTCTTCATCAAGACTGCCGATAGTTCTTCCCATGTAATCATATACTGCTGAATTTCCTGAAAAGTTAAAATTATCATTAATTTTACCTGTAAGACAAGATGTAATAAAAAATGTTTGATTTTCAATAGCACGAGCTTTTGATAAAATGATATATTCATCTTTATATTTTTTCGGCCACGCAGCTATATTAATTATAAAATCTGTATTATTAAATGTGTATAATCGAAATAATTCAGGAAATCTTATGTCATAACAAATTGAAATGCCAATTTTTCCTATATCTGTTTTTACAATTAAT
Organism: Candidatus Gastranaerophilales bacterium; assembly: GCA_947588785.1. Lineage (GTDB taxonomy): Bacteria > Cyanobacteriota > Vampirovibrionia > Gastranaerophilales > Gastranaerophilaceae > Avigastranaerophilus. Next base: position 30,521 of record CANPZN010000007.1, on the reverse strand, counting down.
GGTTTAGTGCCTGATTCTAAATATTTTCCTTCCGATTGACCACGATGCGAAAAAAGGTGAAATTTATCGTATTTTGCTAAGAAATTACCTTTTCTGTCTAAAATTATACTTGTGTTTCTGTCTTTTTCGCCAGAAGTGTGAAGTATTGCACTTCCGCCTATTATATTGGAATTATACTTTAATGCAATTTTTTTTAAGAAATTATATGTTTTAGATGTAAAAATTTCTTCGGAATATTTATTAAAATTAGGGCAATCCCAACCTGTTGTCCATAATTCTGGCAAAATAATAAGATCAGCTTTATCTTGATTACTTTCATTTAAAAGTTTTTCAGCTTTTTTTATGTTTGAATCTATATCCCCTGCAACTGCTTCCAGTTGTACTATTAATAATTTGATTTTCATAATCAAATTGTACTTCAAAATTAACTTCTTATCAAATCAGAAAATTTTAAAAAGAAACTATTTTTTTGTTATTTGTGCAGATTGTGCTAATTTCTCCAGACTTTTTATAAGTTCATTCTGACTTGATTGAATTTTCTTTACTTGTTTTGTGAATTCTTCTAATTCTGTAATATTTTGAGATAGAGTTGTTTTTATTATTTTTGAAGTATCATCAACAATGGTACTTGCTGTTGTATTTGAAGGCTTTTTTACTTGGTATAATTTATTTTTTATAAACATATATTACCTATTTAATTTTAATAAAACAAATTATAAAATTTTTTTGCTTTTATTTTGCGAAATAAAACGCTAAATCTTCATATACTGTTTGTTCTTTTATGTATGAATTAATCATAGATTTAGATGTTTGTAATTTTTTTATATCTTTAAATATTTTTTTTAGTAACAAGCTATTAGTTGTATTTAATTTCGCTAATTCTCCGAGATAAAATTGAATTGAATCAATAATATAAATTGGTTCAAGATTATTTGTTATTTGATAGGATAATAAATCTTGAACGAAGTCTAAACATTTATTTTTATCAAAACGTGGATAATTATCAAAATAATTTTTTAGAAAACTTGTATTGTATGAAATTGTTGAAAAATCTGCAAAATGATAGACTTGAGATCTTGAAACAATAGTTTGTATTAAATCATCTTTGTTATTTGTTAAAAATATAAATGTAACATTATTTGGAGGTTCTTCTATTGATTTTAACATTGAATTTGCAGCGACTGCGGTAAAACAATCAGAGTTTATTCCTGACGGAAACCATTTTTCATCTCCGTCTGTTATTGTTGGAGGAGTATATCCAGTGGAAATAAATTCATTATATTTTTGTTCTTCATTTGTTGATAATTGTTTTATTTGAGCATCGCAAAAAATATATACCCTATGATAATCAGATGAAATAACCAATGTGTCTAAAACCTGATTTATTTGTTCTTCAGAAATAACTGTTTTACTGGAGTCTGTTTTATTATCAATTTTGGAAATTGTCATTATTGCAGGATGTTTATTTTCTCTAATCCATCTGCAATTTAAACAATTACAATTTTCACTTTTGTCTTCCAAACAATTTAATTGTCTGGCTATTTCTAATGCCAATGCATATTGTATTAGGTTATTGCTGCCTGTAAATATTAAAGAATGAAACAATCTGTTATTTTCAATTGCTGCTTTAAAAAAATTACTTATATATGGATATTTTAAATCTAATATTTTGTTCATAAGTTAACTCAATAATGCCAATTCTAAAATCATATCACCTGAAGCAGATTGTCCCGTCTTTAATTTATACTCTGCATTTATTAAATTTTCTCTTATTCTCAATAAATTTTCTAATGAAGATGTTTTCAGTTTATCTTTTATTGTATTTATTATAAATTCCGGAAGTTTTAATTTTAAAGATATATCTTTTGTATTAAATTTTTTTTCATAATTTTTTATGAAAATAAATTTTTGTATATTACTTTGAAGGATAGAAAAAATTTCTAAAGGATGTCTTTTTTCCGTCAAAAGATTATATTGTTTTAATATTTCATTTTTATTACCTTGAACAATTAAATCTGCGAGTATAAAAATATCTTCAGATGAAGTACAATATTTTTTTATTGAATTAATATCAATTGTTTTATTTGGATGTATTGCTATTTTAAGTTTTTCCAGTTCGGAATTTATTAATGTTAAATTGCTGCCTAATTGAGTAATAAGGCAAGAAATACTGTCAGAATTAATTTTTAAATCTTTTTCTTTTGCCATACTTGAAATTTGTGTGATTAATTCTTTTTGATAAGTTTTATATTGAGCAAATTCACGGACTTGAGAATATTTGGATAATATTTTATATAGTTTTTTTCTGGAATCAGGTTTTTTATTTTCATTACGAGCGATTTTGCAAATAAAAATAATATTGATTTTATTATTAATAGAAGAAAGAGCTTTTTCCAGGCTTAAATTTTGTTTTTCATCAAGACTTAATTTATTTCCTGTGAGATATTTATCAAGATGAATTAAAGTTAATGAATTACCAAACATTAAAGGAGTGGACTGAATGCATTCTAATAAAGTATTAAAAGGAGGATTATCAAAAACTTTAAATGCCATTGAAATAAAAGAATTATCAATAAGCTCTGATTTGAGCTTATTGATTTCTTTTTCCATTAAATATTCTTCTTGTCCGTAAAATAAGAATACAGCCATAATTAATTTTCAATTAATAAACTTGCTCCGATTACACCTGCCGTATTGCCCAATTCAGCATGAACGACTTCAACTGCACTACCTTGAATTGGCATTGTTCGTTTTTTTAAAGTTTCTTTTATTGGAATAAATAGCAAATCGCCTGCATCGGCTACTCCACCGCCAATAACAATTTTTTCGGGATTTAATAGATTTACTACACTGGCAAGCCCTATTCCAATATAATTTCCAATAATTTCAAAAATTTTTTTTGCAACAATATCACCCTGTTTAGCCGCTTCGGCAACAATGTATGGTGTAATGTCAGGATTCGCCAGTTCTCGATATTTTGTCGATTTACCGCCTTTTATATATTCTTCTGCCAAAGCTACAATACTTGGCCCTGAGGCAAATGCTTCAAGACATCCTGTATCGCCACAACCGCATAATGGGCCATTTTCCATTTGTAATTTTATATGCCCTAATTCTCCTGCTGCATTACTTGCTCCTCTAACTAATTTCCCGTTAATGATTAACCCTGAGCCTATTCCGGTTCCAACTGTAATACAAATAAGATTTTGAGCTCCTTTTCCTGCTCCATAATTTAATTCTGCTAAAGCAGCACATCTTACATCATTATCCACTTTTGAGGGTATCTCAAATTCTTGTGAAATTATTTGAGCAATTGGTATATTAACCCATCCCGGAATATTGGGTGCGAGTCTTACTATTCCATTGTCACAATCTATTTGTCCGGGAAATCCAAAACCAATACCCTCTATTAAATCTTTTGTTGTTTTTGATTCTTTCAATAAATTTCTTATCGCTGTTATAATATTTGATATTGTATATTCATATCCCATTTCAGCCCTGGTTGGTACTGTATCTGAGTATACTATGCTGCCTGTTTTATCTACTAGTGCTACTTTAACATTGGTTCCGCCTACATCTACACCAATTCTATATTTTTTTGTCATTATTGACATTTTAACTCCTCATAAATAATATGTTACTTTTTTTATCTTATCATAAAAATTTATTTATATCTTTTTTATTATAATTGCTCCGGAAATTATTGTTATCATTTCTATACTTAGTTCTAATTTTTGTATATGCTCCGGAAGTAATTTAAAATAAGGACGACCTTTTTTTCGATCATAATTTCTGGAAAATCTTAATATCTTTGCCCGCTCAAGTATATATTCAAAAAAAGGTTGAGAGTCTAATATTTTAGGGGCTTTATTAAAATGAGTATCTCCCTTACAACCAAATTCTAAATCTTCTATTATATAATATCCTCCTGAATTTAACAGAGGAAAAAGTCTTTCCAGTGATATTCTTTGTGAGCTCCAAGCATGAGAACAGTCATCAATTATAAAGTTTATAGTGCCTTTGTATTTATTTAATTTAGGAATTAATTTTTCATCAGTTGCATCTTCACATATAAATTCAACTCTATTTTCTTCTACTTTGTATTCTGATGAAATATCAATTCCAACAATAGTTGCTTTTTTAAAATATTCTTTCCAAAGTTTTAATGAATTACCTTTGTAACAGCCTAATTCAATGAAAGTAAATGATTCATTTCTAAAATCTTTCATGAATAATTCATAATATTTTAAATAATCTCTGGCAGCTGTTTTCTGACCTGATACTTCTATTATATCTGATTTGTCGGTATTATATTTTCTTCCCAAATCATTTAAAGTTGAATCGAACATTCTTTTCTTTCTTACAGTACTCACTTTTATTAGAATATTAACATTCTGGTTCTAAAAATACAATGTATTGAAATTTGTTTATGAAATTTGTATGATAATAAAATGAAAAACTCTAAAATAAGATTAAATAAATATATAGCTTCTTCGGGATTCTGTTCACGAAGAAAGTCTGATGAACTTATTCAGGAAGGAAAAGTTTTTGTTAACGGAAAAAAAATATTGGAATTAGGCTTTTTGGTTAATTCTAAAGATGAAGTAAAAGTTGAATCAAAACTTATAATTCCTCAAACACCTGTATATATAAGATATTATAAACCAGCAGGTTATATTACAACTATGTCTGATGAAAAAGGAAGAAAAACTATTTATGATATTTTACCTGAAGAAGTTCAAACTTTAAGACCTGTCGGCAGATTAGATAAAGACTCTACAGGACTTTTAATTCTTACAAATGATGGAGATTTCATTAATAATTTTGCACATCCGTCATTAAAAATTCCTAAAGTTTATCGTGTTTGTGCTAATGGAAAATTAAATCAGAATGATTTAGTTCAAATGGAAAAAGGTATAGAAATAGAAAGAGGTCAACTGGCATATGCTTATGCGAGGATTATAGATTTTGAAGGAAAAAATTCCGTTCTTGAAATGGTTTTATATCAAGGACTAAATCGGCAAATAAGGAAAATGTTAGATATTTTGGGACATAGTGTTATTTCATTAAAGAGAATAAGTATGGGACCAATTGATCTTAAAGGATTAAAAAAAGGACAATTTAAATATATTAAACCAAAACAAGTGCAAGAAATAAAAAATTATTTAAAAAAATTAAATAATAATGCTTCAAAATAATATGTTTTTGTTAAAATAGCTCTGTAAGAAAGTTGAATTATGTTGTTAGAATTTTTATATGCAAAAATACATAGAGCTACTGTTACAGATGCAAATCTTAATTATGTCGGGTCTATAACAATAGATAAAAATATTTTAGATAAAGCACATTTGTCTGAAGGACAAAAAGTTGATATTTTAAACATTAATAATGGTGAAAGATTTCAAACATATATAATTGCCGGTTTAAGAGGTAGTAAAAGTTTTTGTTTGAATGGTGCTGCGGCAAGAAAAGCTCAAATCGGTGATAAAATTATTGTTTGTTCTTATGCTTTAATGACTTTGGAAGAAGCTCAAAAATATAATCCTTATATTGTTCAAATAGATGACAATAATAACATTATAGATTACGAAAATAAATTAAATTAAATCTATTTTGATTAAAGTTTTGTTTATTTATTTCGATATATTTAATATAAGGAAATTAAAATGCCTGAAGGAATAAATAATAAATTCTCAGAAATTAAATATAATATATATTCTAAAAAAAATTCTAATCAAAATGATACAAATATTTTTGAGAAGGATGAATTGTGTGACACAGGATTAGATAATTCTGATTATTCAAGAGAACAAGTTCTTGAAAATTCAGATTTATCAGATATGGAAAAACTGCAATTATTGCAAGAATCAAGAAAAATGCAAGTTGAAAATGATTCCTTTATTAATATAACAAGTGATGAAAAAAATAATTGTGTTGATTCTTTTTCCATTCTTTATGATTCTATAAATCAACAAAAAGTTGATGAAAAAACGGAAAACGAATCAAATGTTGAAATAAATAAAATAATTGATGAATCTCATCAAGGGGAAAAAGGTGATTGTTGGCTTCTTTCAGGACTTAATGGATTTAGTTATTCTTCAAAAGGTGCAAAATTAATAAAAGATTCCATAACAATGAAGAATAACAAGTATAAAGTTAGACTGGAAGGAATAAATACAACAATAACAATTACAAAAGACGATTTAGTAAAAGCAAATAAAAATAATACATATGCAAAAGGTGATGGCGATGTATTATTAATGGAATTAGTATTTGAAAAAGCATTTGAAAAAATAGAAAATGGGGAAATAGAAGTTGATAGAACATTTGAAGTAATGACAAAACATGCTGAGAATGAAAGTATATTATCAGGCGGTAGCCTTGCATATGTTGTTTATATGTTAACCGGAGATAAATCTATAGAAAAAGTTAATAGATTTTTCAATGATAATTCTGTAAGTGAATCTGATATAAATTCAGTAAAAGAAGATTTTGAAGAAGTATATGATAAATTAGAAAATAATCCTGATAATACAGTAGGGCAAATTTTATTTAAGGGTTCATCTGATGATGAAATTATTGATATTGATGGTGAAAAACACAAAGGATTAAATTCTCACTCTTGGAGTATTAAACATGTTGATGGTGATAATGTAACTATCGTTAATCCTTGGGATTCATCAAAAGATATTACTGTAAAAAAAGATGAAATCTTAAAATATGCAATTAGTTTAACCTATTATGAGTTTGAATAGTTTTTCAAAATATCAGGTCTTGAATTCCATTTCGTCAATATTCCATTCAAAATATTAGTCAATATAATACAATTTTGTAAAAATTAGCGTAACTGTTTATTTTACATTCTTAAAGAAGCGACAATAGATTAAATTTAACTTCGTAAAAATTTTTGGACTCGGGTATTCATTGATTCTTCTTTTATTTTCCAGTTACCATTACAGTCTTTCCCGATAATAAAATAAGCAGGAATTTTATAATCACTGGTGGAAGGCATTCTCATTGCAGCTACTTTGTAATCTTTTCCGTGAGGAGTTATTTTAATATTGAAATATCTGTTTTTATATTGTCTTAGTTTCATTAATGCCGTAGATTTCTTTGCTTCACTTTTATAGCGTTCAATTGGAATAGTTACCGTTTCTTGTGAACCATCAGGTTTTTCAACAATTCTTAAAATTTTCGCATTATTTGTATAATAATTAAAATAGTCTTCGCTGTAATTATTAGCAGCATCTACATATGTATTGAAAAATGTTCTGACATCTTGAATTTCATCCGCAAAGCAATTTAAAGAATAAACATATAATATTATTGTTAAAATAATAAATTTTTTCATAAAATCTCCCAAAAAAATAACAGCAATTTAACTTGTGTTAAATTACTGTTATTTTTTATGAAACTATCAATTTATTCAATTGTATAGTCGGTTAATTCAGGAGTACCAAACATTCCTTCGATTTCTTCTAAAATGGCTGATGGTTTACGAGCATTATTTTTTTCAGCAGCTCTTTTTTGAGCTTCTTTATCTTTTTCTTCAGAAGCATTTGTTAAATGATAGAAACCTGTACCTGCAGGAATTAATCTACCAATGATAACATTTTCTTTAAGCCCCCTTAGTAAATCACGTTTACCTTCAACAGCTGCTTCCGTAAGAATTCTTGTTGTTTCTTGGAATGAAGCTGCGGAAATGAAACTTTCAGTATTTAAACTTGCTTTTGTAATACCAAGAAGTACTGCTTCATATGTTGCTTCCTGACCACCTTGAGCTTTTACGGCTTCATTTTCTTGTTGAACTTCTTTTAGTTCTAAAAATTCACCTGGAAGAAGTTTTGTATCTCCTGATTCAAGAATTTTAACCTTCTTTGTCATTTGTCTTACGATTACTTCAACGTGTTTATCAGCAATTTCAACACCTTGTGAACGATATACTCTTTGTACTTCATCTACCAGATATTGTTGAGCAGCTTCTACACCATTTAATCTGATTACATCGTGAGGATTTAATGGGCCTCCGGTTAATGCTTGACCAACTTTTATATCTTGTCCGTTTGCTACAATGATATTAGAATCAATTGAATACTTAACCTCTTGTCTGCCTAAATCTCCATTTAAATATAAACGAGGAATATCATCTTCTATTTCAATCTCTGCTTTACCGGCATACTCAGCTACTACAGCAGAATCTTTAGGCTTTCTTGCTTCAAGTAATTCTTCAACACGAGGTAAACCTTGAACGATATCACCCGTTTTTTGTCTTTCAAATACCAATGTAGCAATCATATCACCACGGTTAACCAAAGAACCATTCGCAACCTGAAGCATTGTTCCTGGGCTGATTAAATATGGTCGACCTACTCTTAATGTAATAGAATCTTTATCAACAGCAACTACTAAACCGGATAATTCGGAAATTTCACCGCTTTCAGAAATTACTGCATCCATTTTTACTAATTCACCTTTTTTTACAACAGGTTTTGATTTTAATTTTATTACTGTTTCGCAGTTATCCGATACAAGTAATAATCTTCTGGCATCTTGATTATTTTCTTTTATGCTTGCAATAGCATCATTTATAGCGAGTACTTGAGTTTTTGCAACAGGTGTTCTCGGATCTATAATTTGACCGTCAGACACAAGTAATTCTGTTTGCATAGAAGCTGCCGTTTTTGAAGCTCCTTCTGCTTCTCTTCTTACTATTAATGTTTCAAGCACTACTATTTTTAAATTGTTATTTTCATCAAGTTCTACCTGACCTTTTAAGTGGCTTAAATATCCTTGCATTTGGAGAACTAAACTCGTTCTTGTTAAAACTCCGCCATCTAAATTTCTGACTCTTGCTCCATCTTTATATTGAAGTTGAGTTACAGGTACTAAATCAATTGCTTCATCCGTAGAATTAAATTTAATTGATACATCTTTGGTTTCTATATTAAATCTTTGAACTGGTCTTACTAACACTTGTATCGGTTGATTAGATAATGATTTTTCGTCAAGTGCCGCAACACCAAGATCTTCTTCAAGATCATCAATTTCAAGATTATCTTTTTCATTGTCCAGTATTGTAACTATTGAGTCAACTTTTACTTTTATTTTTGGTGCAATTTCTGTTCCTGCTGATACTACTTCGCCTTCATCAACTTTTAATTCGCTGATTCCGCTTAAGTTATATATTTCTCCGGGTCTTATAATTACTTCATGTATCATATCGTTGAATTCTTTTATTTCAACAATACCATCAATGTGTGCATATAAATCTTTTACTACTTCTGTTCCGGCAGTTACATATGTACCTGATTCCACCATTTTTAATGAAGAATCTTTATTAACTTGATGAATTTCATCTGGTATAAATATTAATTCTCCGGGATTCGTAATAATTTGATTTTCATCAACTTCAATTCCGTTGTATCTGATTTCTCCGCTTGACGGAACTTTATATTCTTCATCCAATAATTCCGCAATTATCATGCCGCTTTCTACAATTGTATCTATAGGTGCTTTTACTATATATTTTTCACCTGTTTTATCAACTGTCCAGATTTGTTCCTTTTTGGTTTGTTCAAAAGAAGCATTTGCTGCGGATATTGACGCTATTACAATGGTAAGTTCTTTACCTTGAACAATCTTTTTTATTGTTTTTCCGTCAAATTTAACATCTTCAACAATTAAATTGTTTCCAAGTCTTACTTCACCGCCGTGTTCAGAAATAATATGAATTTCAGCTAATTTTTCACCTTCTTTTACTTCCTTTCCATCTTCAACTAAAATTGTTGAACCTCCGGGAAGATTGTAAACATCACCGCCAAGTACCCATACTATACCATTTTTACTTGCCGTTCTTGAAATATTTCCTTGTCTGTCTTTTTTCTCATCAGCTACAAAATCTTCAAATACAATTTCTCCTGATAAATCGGATGTAATATCTTTTGTTGCTTTTTCTGTTAAACGGCTTCCGTCTCCGCCTGAAACAGGTTCATATACTGCAATTTTATCGCCTTTTTTTAGTTCTTGACCTGCTTTTACGTATAATATTGCTCCTGAAGGTATATGATATTTCTTTGATTTTGTTGTTGATTTTAATTCTAAATCTGATTCTTGAACTGTTATTGCCACATTATCTCCGTGACGAGTTCTTAAATCTCTTGTAAATATTTTTGTTGCAACCGTTCCATCTATATCTGCAATAATTTCTTTCATAGCACCGGCACCTTTAAATACACCGCCGGTGTGGAATGTTCTCATTGTAAGCTGTGTTCCGGGTTCACCGATTGATTGAGCGGCAATAATACCTATTGCTTCTCCTACATCTACTAATTTTTGTGTAGTCATTGCCCAACCGTAGCATTTTTGACAAATTCCATATTCCAGTTCACATGTTAGTGGTGAACGAACTTTTAATTGATGTAAATCTAACGGTTTTATTTTCTTTATATCATCTCTGTTTATTGTTGTATTCCTTGGAATTATAATATTTCCGTCTTTATCTTTTATGTCTTCTGCGATTGTTCTTCCAAGTAGTCTTTCAGATAACGGAGCAACAATTTTTTCACCATCTGATATGTCTGTCATTAAAATACCACGTGTTGTTCCGCAATCGTGATCTCTTATAATAACATCTTGTGCTACGTCTACCAAACGTCTTGTTAAATAACCCGAGTCAGCTGTTTTTAACGCAGTATCTACAAGACCTTTTCTTGCTCCATATGATGAAATAATATATTCTGTAACTGATAGTCCTTCTTTGAAATTTGATTTAATCGGTAAGTCGATGATTTGACCTTGTGCATCTGCCATCAATCCTCTCATTCCGACTAATTGTGATACCTGTGATAAGTTACCTCTTGCTCCGGAAAACGCCATCATATATACCGGATTTAATCTGTCAAAGTTTTCTACTACTTTTTCCGTTAATTTTGATGTCGTTTCACTCCATGTATCAATAACTTTCGTATATCTTTCTACTTCTGTTATTTCTCCTTTTAAATATCTGTGTGTTGATTTTTCAATTTCTTTTTCAGCTTCGTTAAGAAGTTCTTTTTTGTCGGCAGGTACTGATAAATCAGCAATTGATATTGTTGTTCCTGATTTTGTAGCATAACTATAACCCAAATTCTTTAGCCTGTCTGCTAAATTTGCAGTTTTTGCTCCGCCAAATTCTAGATATACCTGAGCTAATAGCTTATTAATCGATTTTTTGTTCACCTGTTCATTGATGAAATCAAACGATTTTTTCTTATGTAATAATGTATCCATCTTATTTTCACCTTTACTTATTTTCGGTTTGCTTTTCCCTATTACGCAAAAATTGCATCTCTTACGGTTTCATTGAATATTATTCTTCCTACAGTTGTTTCTAATCTTTCGCCTTTATCATCACGAACAACTATTCTTTCGTGAAGTTTTATTATTCCTGTTTCATGTGCGGCAATTGCATCTTCAAAACTGTAGAAATATTTTAATTGTTTATCTTCTTCATCATCTGTCATCAATGTTAAATAGTACATACCAAGTACCATATCCTGTGAAGCAGCTATTATTGGTTTTCCGGTTGCAGGGGCTAATATGTTATTTGTTGCTAACATTAACATTCTTGCTTCTGATTGTGCTTCTATTGATAACGGAACATGAACTGCCATTTGGTCACCATCGAAATCTGCATTGAATGCTGTACATACTAACGGGTGAAGCTGTATTGCTCTTCCTTCTACTAATACGGGTTCAAATGCCTGTATACCTAATCTGTGAAGAGTAGGAGCACGATTTAATAGTACCGGATGTCCGTCAATTACTTCTTCTAATATATCCCATACTACTGCTTCTGATCGCTCTATCTTCTTTTTGGCTGATTTTATATTCTGTACAAACCCTCTTTCAATCAGTTTGTTTACAACAAATGGCTTAAATAATTCTATTGCCATTTCTTTTGGCAATCCACATTGATGTAATTTTAATTTAGGACCTACTACAATTACGGAACGTCCTGAATAATCAACACGTTTTCCTAATAAGTTTTGTCTGAAACGTCCTTGTTTACCTTCTATAATATTACTTAATGATTTTAACGGTCTGTTGCTTGGACCTACTACTGTTCTGCCTCGTCTGCCATTATCTATCAACGAATCAACGGCTTCTTGCAACATACGTTTTTCATTTCGTATTATAATTTCAGGTGCTCCCATTTCTTGTAATCTTAGTAAACGGTTATTCCTGTTTATTACACGTCTGTATAAGTCATTTAAATCAGATGTAGCAAATCTTCCGCCGTCTAATTGAACCATTGGTCTTAAATCAGGCGGTGTTACCGGTAATACATCCATTATCATCCACGTTGGCTCTGTATTACTTTCTATTAAAGATTCTACTAATCTTAGTCTTTTTATTAGTTTTGCCCTTCTTTGAACACTTCCTGACAGACCGGATAATTCACCTCTGATCTGTTCTGCCATCTCGTTTAATGATATTTCAGATAACAATTCTTTTATTGCTTCAGCTCCGATTCCTACTTTTAATTTGGAATCTTCGTGCTCCAATATAAAATCTTCATAATCTTCTTCCGAAAGTAATTGATATTTTTTAAAATCACTGTCAGCAGGGTCTATTACTACATAATTGTTAAAATATATTACCTGTTCCAAGTCTTTTAGAGTCATATCTAAAAGTAAGCCTAAATAACTTGGAATCCCTTTTAAAAACCATATATGGCTAACCGGAGCTGCAAGTTTTATATGTCCCATTCTGTGACGTCTTACTTTTGAATCTGTTACTTCAACTCCGCATCTTTCACAAATAATACCTTTGTGTCTTACTCTTTTATATTTTCCGCAATAACATTCCCAGTCTTTTGTAGGACCAAAAATCCTTTCACAGAATAATCCGTCTCTTTCCGGTTTTAATGTACGATAATTTATTGTTTCCGGTTTTGTTACTTCTCCATACGACCACTTAAGTACACGCTCAGGTGAGGCTATACTTATTCGTATATAATCAAAATAATCTATACTTGTAGACAATTTTATATCTCCTTTAATTGTTTATTTTTTATGGTGTACTTACTGTATAAAACAGTAAGTACATCTTTTTTATTCTTTGAATGAGCTTGGTGTCTCTAAGAAATTTATATTTAATAATTCGGAATCGATATCTGAAAGTATTCTTTTCGGTGCTGCTTTCCTTAAATCATCCGTATCTGACATTAAATCAACTTCTTCACCGCTCTTTTTGGATACTGATATATCTAAACCGATACTTTGTAATTCTCTTACAAGTACTTTAAATGATTCAGGTATACCCGGTCTTGGTATATTATCACCTTTTACTATTGCTTCATATGCTCTTGATCTGCCATTTACATCATCTGATTTGATCGTTAACATTTCTTGAAGTGTATATGCGGCTCCATATGCTTCTAATGCCCATACTTCCATTTCTCCGAATCTTTGTCCGCCAAATTGGGCTTTTCCCCCTAATGGTTGTTGAGTTACTAATGAATATGGACCTGTAGATCTTGCATGTATTTTATCATCTACTAAGTGTACTAATTTTAAGAAGTATGTTATCCCCACTGATACCGGTCTGTCAAATGGTTCGCCTGTTCTTCCGTCATACAGCATTACTTTTCCATCTTCTCTTACCCAGTTACAGCCTGATTCTTTTATACCTCTTAATAATTCATATTTTGTTGATATCTCAGATTTATTTTCTCCGTACATTTCATCAAACGGCGGTGCTTCATAATAATCACCGGTTAAATATGATGCTAAACCAAGTAAGCATTCATATGTCTGACCTACATTCATACGTGATGGTACACCAAGTGGATTTAATACTATGTCAACAGGCGTTCCATCCGGTAAAAACGGCATATCTTCTTTTGGTAATATCCTTGAAACAATACCTTTATTTCCATGTCTTCCTGCTAACTTATCACCTACCGATACTTTACGTTTTTGAGCAATATAGACTTTTATTAATGTATTTGCCCCAGGTAATAATTCATCACCTTTTTCTCTGTCAAATACTTTTACGTCTACTACACGACCGCCTTCTCCGTGTGGTACTCTTAATGAATTATCTTTTACATCTCTTGCTTTTTCTGCAAAGATTGCTCTTAAAAGTTTTTCTTCCGGTGGATGTTCTGATTCTCCTTTTGGTGTTACTTTACCTACAAGAATATCATCTGCATATACTCGGGCACCAATACGTACAATTCCTCTTTCATCTAAATGTCTTAGTGATTCTTCCGATACGTTCGGTACTTCTCTTGTTATTTCTTCCGGCCCGAGTTTTGTTTGTCTTGCTTCTATTTCTAATTTCTCTATATGTAATGATGTGAATACATCATCGTGTACACATCTTTCTGAAAGTAATATAGCATCTTCGAAATTGTAACCTTCCCAAGGCATATATGCAACTAAAACATTTTTACCCAGTGAAAGCTCTCCGTAGTGAGTTGAAGCTCCGTCGGCTATTACATCTCCTGCTTTTACTTTATCACCTTCATTTACTATCGGTTTTTGATTAATGCAAGTATCTTGGTTACTTCTTACATATTTCATTAATTGATACTTGTGTAATTTTCCGGCATTATCTTTTATCCATATTTCTTCGCCTACAACTTTTTCTATTGTTCCGTCAACATCTGAAACAATTACCATACAGCTATCTTTTGCCGCACGTTTCTCTAATCCTGTTGCAACTACTGGCCTGTCCGTAATCAATAACGGTACTGCCTGTCTTTGCATGTTTGAACCCATTAATGCTCTGTTTGCATCATCGTGTTCTATAAACGGGATTACTGATGTAGCTACTGAAATTATCTGTATCGGAGATACACCCATATAGTCTACTCTTTTTGATTCACCCATTGTAAATTCTGATTTATATCTGATTGGTACATATTGAGCTTTTATACTTTTATCAGGATTTAATGTTAAATCTGAAGGTGCTACACGGAAGTTTTCTTCTTCATCCGCACTCATATAATGTACTTCATCTGTTACAATTCCATCTTTTACAACGAAATATGGTGTTTCTATGAATCCGTAATCATTTACTCTTGCGTGTGTCGCTAATGACCCTATTAACCCTGCATTCGGACCTTCCGGAGTCTCTACCGGACATATTCTTCCGTAATGGGACGGATGAATATCTCTTACGGCAAAACCTGCACGTTCTCTTACTAAACCTCCGGGGCCTAATGCTGAAATACGTCTTTTATGAGTTAATTCTGCCAATGGATTTGTTTGATCCATAAACTGTGATAATTGTGATGAACCAAAAAACTCTTTTAATGAGGCAATTAACGGTTTTGTATTTAATAAATTTAACGGAGTAAGTGATTCTGAATTCTGCAGAGTCATTCTTTCTTTTACAATTCTCTCGATTCTTGATAATCCTACTCTAAATTGGTTTTGAAGAAGTTCGCCTACTGAGCGGATTCTTCTGTTTCCTAAATGGTCTATATCATCACAGCTTCCTTCGTCGTATGTTAAGTTAATTAAATACTCTACTGCTGCAACTAAATCTTGAATTGTTAATGTTCTTTGTGTTTCAGCTACATTTAAATTTAATTTTTTATTTAATTTATAACGTCCTACTCTACCTATATCATATTTTTTATCATCAAAAAATCGTGATTCTATAATTGACCTGCCGCCTGCAGCTGATGCCGGATCACCTGGACGTAATTTCTTATATACATCTATCAACGCTTCATCTGTTGTTTCTGATGTATCTTTTTCCAACGTTTTCTTTAAAAATTCAAAATGGGTAAACAATGTTTCCATTTCGGATACTGTTATACCTAGAGCTTTTAATAGTGTTGTTGCTAAGATTTTTCTATTCTTATCTATTTTTACATAGATTATATCATTAGCATCTGTTTCTATTTTTAACCATGCTCCTCTGTTCGGAATTAATGTTGCATTAAATAACCTTTTTCCGGTCGGTGATATCTCTCTTTTAAAATAGATGCCTGGAGAACGAACTATTTGGGATACTACAACACGTTCTGCTCCATTTACAATAAATGTTCCTTTATTTGTCATTGTCGGAATATCTCCGATATAGACTTCTTGTTCTTTTATTTCTCCGGTATCTCGATTAATTAATCGTGCCATTACACGTAATTGTTTTGCATATGTTGCATCGTGTATTCTTGCTTCTTCCAAAGAATATTTTGGATTATCAAATGTGTAATTCGGCAAAAAGTGTAATTCTAACCTGCCTGTGTAGTCTTTAATCGGAGAGTATGATAAAAATTCTTCCTTTAAACCCTCTTTTAAAAACCATTCAAATGACTTTTTCTGAATCTCGATTAAGTCCGGTAAATCGTCCAATCTCGTTTTGGGCATGTTCATCGGAGTTATTCTCTCAGAATATTTTTTCTTCAACATTCATTCACCTCTCATTATGTGGTGTACTACAACTATTTATAAAATTATTAATATTTACAACTAAAGCCATTCATAGCCATTTTAAAATCATACTTGCTAAAATAGACCAGTCAAGAAAAAAAACAATTTTAATTCCTTTTATTAAACATTTGTTAACATTATCCTTTTTATTATTTAATTACTTTCTTTAATCCCGTTATTATTGTCTTTTAGTGTCAAGACCTTTTTCTAAGAAACTCTCTCATTCCCCTGTTGCCTGTTTTAAATTTGTCCGAGAAAATTTTGTCTTAAAGAGTGTGTGTGAAATTTCCTCGGACAAATTCTTTACTAAAATATCTGTTAAATGTTATAATTTAACCGATATGAACTTAAAAATCTTTCATTTAAATACACAAGCTAAAATTATTTTTACTTGGCTTATTGTCGGATCTGTTATTATTGGTTTAATTGCACTCGTTTCCATTAATAATATTCAAAACAAGCTCGATAAAAATTATGCGGAATTTGCTCAATTGACTACTGAAGCTATTGCTGCACAAACTTCTGATTTTGAAAATATATCTACTGACCAAAAAGTTAAAATTCTTACTGACAGATATTCTGATTTTATTCTTAATAATGAAGATGTTTCTTTTATCGAATACAAGGACTCAAGCAGTAATATTATTTACTCATCTAAAGAAAATATCCCGCTTCAAGAAGAAAATACTCTCTTAAGTGTTAACTCTCCGGTTATTTCAAATAATAAAATTGTAGGTTCCGTTACGGTCGGATTAACAGGAAAAGGTATAAAATTAATTTCTTTAACTACAAAACGAACATTGTTGGGTATTTTTGCTCTTACCTGGTTAACTTTTACTATTTTGCTCCTTTTAAGTTTTCTTTTAATGTCAAAGGAATTAAAAAATCTTTATAAAGGTGTGAAGCAAATTTCTACAGGTCAATTCGGCGTAAAACTTGAAACTGAAAATACAGGTGAACTTACTGATGCCTTTAATGATATGTCTAAAATTTTGTCTAAGTATGAAGAGCAAAATATTGAACAACTTACTTTGGAACGAAATAAACTTGAAGCTGTATTAATGAGTATTATTAACGGGGTTATTGTTTGTGATAATTTTGATAATATTGTACTTGCTAATTCTGCCGCTCTTTCTATGCTTGAAGTTTCAGAGTCCGAATTTATTAATACTAAAATTCAAAATTATACTGATATTCACGGACAAAAATGTTTTCTTGAAAAAATAGAAGAATTTAAAGATACTCCTTTAAATGTTATTGAAACTAAACCTGTTGAATTTAATATTGACGCAGGAAAAAGAACTATTAAAGCTATGATTTCTCCTATGTTTTCAAAACAGCTGGATTATGTCGGATATATTATTGTATTAATTGATATTACCAGAGAAACTGAAGTCAATAAATTAAAAAATACTTTTATATCTAATGTTTCTCATGAACTTAGGACTCCGGTTACTGTTTTAAGAACATATATTGATACATTATGTAATAATGGTGATGATTTCGATGAGGAAACAAAAAAAGAATTTATGCAGACTATAGATACCGAAGCTAAAAGATTACATACTATGGTTAATGATATTCTTGATTTCTCAAGACTTGAATCAGGAAATATTTGTTTAAAAAAAGAATATTCAAATATGGTTGAGTTAATAGAGCAAAATATTAATTCAATAAAAATTCTTGCTGATGAAAAAAATATAAAAATAATATTGCAAAAAGAAGATAATATTCCTTGTGTACCTATTAATGTTGAAAGTATGGATAGGGTAATAAGAAATCTTCTTTCTAACGCAATTAAATATTCAACTGAGGGTAAAGATATTATAGTTGGTGTTTCTTTAACTGAGGATAAAAAATATTTTAAGTTTTTTGTAAAAGATAATGGTATTGGTATTGCTAAAGAGCATTTGGAAAAGATTTTTGACAGATTCTATCGGGTAGAAAATGCAACTCACACTATAAAAGGAACAGGCTTGGGGCTACATCTTGTTAAAATGACAATAGAACAATATCATAATGGCAAAATCACAGTTGAAAGCAAAGAAGGGATAGGTTCTACTTTTACTGTTATAATCCCTATGGCTGTTGATGATAATGAACTGGTATAATTTGTCCGAGAAAATTTGAAATAATGAATGTGTGTGAAATTTTTTCAGGCATATTATATGTTTGCCGAATTTGTTTCTTTTATTTTCTTTAATGCATTTTTTGAACCATCATATTCCACTGATAAATTTATTGTAAAATTAATTGATTCTAAATCTCTTGCAATAGCTTCTTTACAGGCATACATATCGTTAATGGAGCAAGTTGAAAAAAATCTTTGTCTGCTTTTTCTATTGTATACTTTTTTAAAAATTTCTTGTGTTTTATAATCGTAACCTGGCATATTATTTTTATATCCAAAATATTTATACAATGCTCTTGCTATTGTGTATATTTCCGTTTTATTTGTATTGAAAATGAACATTTCATTTGTAGATAATTTTAGAGATGTTTTATTTTCTGTTAAAAAATTTATTATGCTATTTAAAAATAGTGCTTTTAATCCTTTTAACGGAGTGATAAAACCTTCTTCTTCGCCAATTTTTTTGAGAATTTTTTCTGCATTATTAACTTTATATACATTTACTCCTTGCATTTTAATGTATTGAATTAATTTTTCAGGTTCATTGATATATTTTTTTACAATAACTTTTAGATCTTCTTCAATTTCTTTTCTCTTTTTTTCTGTTTCTTTTGTGAAATTTACATCACAACAGCTTGTTACTATTCGTTTAGTAGTTGAATTTTTAAAATATATATTTTTTTCTGCATGTTTTTTTTGCAGAAACATAATAATTTTGTTATATAAACTTGTAATATTTTTTAAAAAATGCATGTTAAGTCCTTTTTTTATATTTGAAATTGAAATCATTTATTTGTTGACTTTGTCAAAGAATTGATTACTTTTTCAAAATCCACTTAAAAATTTTACTTTAAACATTCGGGGAATTCCGTAAAATTTTTCTCGGACATACTATTATAAAAACAAAAATAGTGCAAATGTTGCTAAAAACGTATATAATTTATTTAAACTTTGTAAAGATTTTCCGAGTATACATACACGGAGGATTGTCTTATGATTGTCTTATGAAGGAAGTACGGCAATGAAAAGAGCTGCTATCAAGCGGGAGTTTGTGACATCATATTAATTTGGTTATAGTAATTTGTTTGAGGGAAGAATTTGAATACTTATTATAAAAAATATATACCATATCTGTTTTTGCTTCCTGCAATGGTTTTATTATTTGTATTTTTCTTTATTCCTTTTATTCAAACTTTTTTTATAAGCATGAAGGATTATTCTTCTGATATATATACTCCCATTTTTGTCGGACTAATAAATTATAAAGTTTTATTACATTCAAAAGAATTTTATACTTCTTTATTGAATACATTTTTATTTTTATTTATGACAGTACCTTTTTTAACAATATTTCCTTTGATTGTTGCAATATTTATAAATCAAAAACTTAAAGGGATAAATATTTATAAGGTTTTAATATATTTACCGGTTGTTGTATCTATTGTTGCTGTTGCAATTGCATTTAAATGGTTATATGCTCAAGAAGGAATTTTAAACTATTTTCTTAATTTAATTAATTTAAAATCAATAGGCTGGCTTACTGATACTTCTTTCTCGATGTTATCAGTTGCTCTTGTTACTATTTATAAAGGTATTGGTTATTATATGATGATATATTTATCATCATTAATGGGCGTTCCAAAAGATTTGTATGAAGCTGCAGATGTTGATGGAGCGGATATTTTAACAAAACATATGACTGTATCCATTCCTCATATAATGCCAACAATTGCACTGGTTGTGACTGTTTCTTCTATTTCTGCATTAAAAGTTTTTGCGGAGATTTATGTCATGACAAAAGGCGGGCCTTTAAATTCCACAAAGACCATTGT
This sequence comes from Candidatus Gastranaerophilales bacterium, assembly GCA_947588785.1. Classification (GTDB taxonomy): domain Bacteria; phylum Cyanobacteriota; class Vampirovibrionia; order Gastranaerophilales; family Gastranaerophilaceae; genus Avigastranaerophilus. Next base: position 10,128 of record CANPZN010000007.1, on the reverse strand, counting down.
ATATTATATTTACGAGCGTGCTTTTGAAAATCTTGATTTATCATTAGCTTCTTGTGCTTCTGTTATTTTGCTTTTTATAATTCTTGTCTTTTCTCTGATAAATATATCTTTCTTTGAAAATAAGAGGTATAAATTATGATGAAAAAATTTTTTAATGGATTTTTTTCACATTCTTTTTTAATTGCAATGTCAATTATTTCAATATTTCCATTTTTATGGTTGGTTTCAACTGCATTAAAAGGTATAAATGAAAATATTTTTGAATATCCGCCTTACTTCATTCCAAAAGATTTTACTTTTGATAATTTTACTTCCGCCTGGAAACAAATACCTTTTTTAACATATTTTCTTAATAGTTTTATTGTTGCTATGTTTACTGTGATTTTAAATTTGATTTTTTCATCATTGGCAGCTTATCCTCTTGCACGAATGGAATTTAAGGGTAAAAAAATAATTTTTTATATGATTCTTTCAACTATAATGATTCCGTTTCAAGCAATAATGCTTCCTGTTTATTTAATAGTTTTAAAACTTCATCTTGTTGATTCTTATGGATACATGATGGGCTATTTAGGTTTAATTCTTCCTTTTGCGGTTAATGCTTTCGGAATTTTTCTTATGCGTCAGGCATTCTTAACTATTCCTAAAGATATAGAAGAAGCGGCTTTTATTGATGGTTCCGGTATTTTTAATATTTGGTTAAAAATACTTTTACCAATGACTTCTCCAACCTTGGCTGTTCTCGCCATTTTTACTTTTATCGGTTCTTGGGGCGAGTTTTTATGGCCAAGTATTGTTCTCACTCAAAAACAATTATATACTCTTCCCGTTGGTGTTAACGATCTTCAAGGTCTGTTTAGTGCAAACTGGCGGTTAATAGCTGCAGGTTCTGTTATCTCTGTTATTCCTATTATTCTGTTTTTTATAATTCTTCAACGTTATTTTGTCTCAGGTCATAATGAAGGTGCTATAAAAGGTTAATTAAACTTCTATGATTCCCAATTACTTGAATCATCTATATTACTTGAATCCCAGTCAAATAAAAATTCATCCGTCGATAATTTAATATCTTCTAAATAATTTGAGGAAAATAGTGTATAATCTTGTTCACCATTGCCTGATACATCATTTGTTCCCTGACAATAATCTACAGCTGAAAAATCCAAATCTTTTATTTCATTATTTTCTTTATTTTCAAATATTTTAGAACTATAACCGTTGAAAATATCACTATATTTTTGATTAATAGAATTTTCCATTTTTTCCTCGATTCATTAAATTAGTCTATATACTATATATAAAAAATATATAAACTTTAAATTGCTTTTTGATTTTAATGAATTTTCAGAATAGGGCTGAAATACTTATAATGAATACTTTTTATAAGTTAAAAAAACTTAACATTTGATTCTGTATAGCACTAATTTTCAGTGGCGATGAAACTTTTTAAGTTTCGCTTTTTTCTTATTATCTTACAACTTGTTCCGAAATTTTCTCGGACGATTTAGCATAAAATATTTCAATACAGCGTTGTAAAATCCCATGAATATATGCAATGGTAATTCCATAATTCGTAATTGCTACATTTTGTGCTTTAGCACTTTTATAACGGTATAGAACTTCTTTATCTTTTAACATGCAGCCTCCGCAATGAATAATCATTTTATATTTTGATAGATCATTCGGAAAACTGCCGCCTGATGAAAATTCAAAATTAATATTTTTCCCTGAATATTTTTTTATCCACGCAGGAAGTTTTACTGAGCCAATATCATCGCATTGTCTATGGTGGGTACAACCTTCCGAAATAAGTATTGTATCATTATCATTTAATAATTCGAGAGTTTTAACTCCTTCCAGTGCATCAAATAGAATCCCTTTATATCTTGCAAAAAGTATTGAAAAAGAGGTTAAGTATATATCAGCCGGGGTATATTCCGAAACTTTTTTGAATACTTGTGAATCTGTAATTATGAGTTTAGGTTTTTTCTTTATCGAATTTAGTGCTTCTTCAAGTTCACATTCTCTAACGGTTATTGTTATTGCATTTCCATCAAGTAAATCTCTTATTACCTGCTGTTGAGGTAATATTAATCTTCCTTTTGGAGCTGCAGAATCTATTGGTGTAACGAGAATAACTAAATCATTTTTTTTGATTAAGTCTTTTACTAGCAATTGTTTATTTATATCTTCTTCAAATAAATTTGCAATTAGTTCTTTTAATTCAGTAATATGTAAATTGTTTTTCGTACTAACATATATTTCGTTTGTTTTTGCTGAATTACTTTCTATTTTTAAACATTCTTGAACTGATGATGAATCTGAGATAGATTCACATAAATCAGATTTATTGTGGACTATTATATATTTGATATTCCGTTCTTTAAAACAAGCAATTAATTGATAATCAAAGTTATCCATTCCAAGAGTGGCATCAACTACAAGAATTGCAATATCAACTTTGTTTAGAACCTGTTTTGTTTTTTCGATCCTTAATTTTCCTAATTTGCCTTCATCATCAAGTCCCGGAGTATCTATAATCATAACAGGGCCAAGCGGAAGAAGTTCCATTGCTTTATATACGGGGTCAGTTGTTGTCCCTTTAATATCTGATACTATAGCAATATCTTGTGCTGTTATTGCATTAATAAGACTTGATTTCCCTGCATTTCTTTTACCAAAGAATCCTATATGTATTCGTTCTGATGATGGTGTGGAATTTAAACTCATAATAATTTTCCTTACTACATTTGTTGTGTTGAAGTTTTTATGTGATTTTTGTCTATATGCTGTTGAATTAACAGATAAACTAAAAATACCACCTTAACTTTATTTACGATTTCTATTATAATTTAATTGGGAGTGTGCATGAAAATATTTAATAAATTATTAATTTTTTTTATAATAATAGTAAGTAATAATCTTATTTTATATGCTTGTGATAATCATATACCGGTAAGAGTAGGAATTAGTAATACAAATTTTTCTTCATATCTTTTTGACAATATAGAATTTTTAAATGCAAATTCACTAAGGGTAATTGATGCAGCTTCAGGATATAATGTTCCGTTAGATATAAATTCAAAAATATTAAAAGTTACATCTGAAAATAATCTTTATAGAATATATGTAAATAATGTTTTAACCGCAAAAAATTTAACAGGGCCAATACTTATTAGTTCAACGAATGAAGGAGTTATTTCAATAAACGGATTAAAAAGAAAAGGAAAACAAGCATTTTATCGTGGTAGTATTGAACTTGTAAGAAGCAGTAAAGATAATAGTAAATTTTCTATAGTAAATGTTTTAAGTCTGAAAAATTATTTAAAAGGAGTAGTACCTAATGAAATGCCGGTCAAATTCGGACTCGAAGCATTAAAAGCACAAACTGTTGCAGCAAGAAATTATGCGGTTTCTCCCAGACTGAAAGCTTATAAAGAATTTGATTTATGTGATTCTGTCGCTTGTCAGGTATATTATGGTGCAAATACGGAAGATCCTCTTGCAAATCAAGCAATAGAAGAAACTACGGGAATTATAGCAATAGATCAGCAAAATAATCCTATTTTGGCATTATATAGTTCTACGGCAGGCGGTTATACCGAGAGCTATGAATATGCATTTTCAGATCCGGAAACAAAAGAATTTCCCTCAAAAGATATTTCATATTTACAAGCTGTTCCTGATAATAAAAAATTTAATACACTTGAAACAGAACGTGAGGCGGAAAATTTTTATACGTCAAGTCCGGCTGCATTCGATGATGAATCACCATATTATAGGTGGTCTAAAGAATGGACTAAGCCTGAACTGGAAAAAGTGCTTTCTGTTACTTTGCCTGCTCAATCAAAAACGGGTTTTATATCTCCAGCCGCAGAAAATTCTAAAGATGTCGGAAAAATTATTTCTATAAAACCTTTACAGCGAGGTAAATCAGGTAAAATTATAAAATTAGAAATAAAAACAAATAAAAATACATATATTGTACAAAAAGAACTTGTTATAAGACGATGTTTTCAAAAGAATGGAATTTCATTACCAAGTGCTAATTTCGTAATAAATTATATAGATTCACAAACTCCTGTTTATAAGTTTTCCGGCGGAGGATTCGGTCACGGTGTAGGGCTGAGCCAATGGGGATCAGGTAAAATGGCTAAACTTGGATATTCATACATAGATATTTTACAACATTATTATAAAGGAATTAAATTAGCCACAATTCCTGTTAAAGTAATTAATAACAGAAAATCAGTGGAAAGATTTTTCTTTTCGGATAATCAAAATGCAAAATTATTTATACAGAATAATGATGCTGAGGGCAGATTGATTGTATGTATTAATGAAAAAGAGATTGATATAGATTTAAAAAAGAATTTAACAAGTATTGATATTTCTGAATATTTGCAAAAAGGTAAAAATAAAATAGAGTATTTAATTGATAATAATTATAATGATTATACAAAATCTGTTGTAGTATATGTTGAAATAAAAGAGGCTGTTAATGAGTAGACAAACATCTTTATTAAAAGCAGCCTGGCTAATTGCATTTGTTACAATAATTTCTAAATTTATAGGATTTCTAAGAGATATATGTATTGCTAATTATTATGGTGCAGGAGTGGTATCTGATGCATATTTTTATGCATATCAAATTCCGTCACTGGCGATTATTTTAATGGGCGGAGTAGGCGGGCCGTTTCATAGTGCAACCGTTAGCGTATTCGCAAAATTAATAGATCCGAATGAAAAGTATCCTTCCGAAAAAGCAGTAAATCTGTTTAATACATTCTTAACTGTTGCATTTGTTGTCTTTTTAATATTGTCATTATTGGTTTTTATATTTTCAAATCAAATAATGGAACTGATAATACATAGTAATAATGCGGAATTAGTAAATCTGGCGGGAAAGCATTTAAGAATAATGACACCTGTAATATTAATTGGCGGAGTGATAGGAATATATTATGGGCTATTAATAACTTATAGAAGTTTTTTACTTCCCAATATATCTCCGGTATTGATGAGCTTAAGTATAATAATTATTATAGCGTTAAATAAAGGAGATAAATTTGGAATATCATTAGCTATAGCAACAACATTGGGAGCAATATTACAATTTCTGGCCCAGTTGCCTGCTGTAAAAAAATTAGGATATAAAATAAAACCGAATTTAAATATAAAAAATAATAAAGAATTAAGAAATCTTATAGAATTAGTATTCCCTGCAGCTTTAAGTTCAACAATAGGTCAAATATATGTGTATGTTGATATGTTTTTTGCTTCTCAATTGCCGGCTGGAGCTTGGACAGCAATCGGATATGCTAATAGAGTATTTCAATTTCCGGTAGGAATTTTAGTAACAGCATTTTTAGTTCCATTATTCCCGATATTCTCTCAGTTGGTAGGTGAAAAAAAGTACGAAGAAATCAAATATTATTTTCATAAAGGGGTAGGTCTGTTAAATTTTGCAGCTATTCCGATAATGTTTGCAATAATAATGCTTGCAAGTGATGCAATACAATTGATATTTCAACGAGGTGAGTTTGATTCAAATGATACATATTTAGTATCAAAAGCATTAATATTCCTTTCTTTTGCTATAATCCCTTACGTTTTTAGGGACTCAATAACACGAGTATTTTATTCTTTTAATGATTCAAGAACTCCTTTTATAGTGGCGACATCCTCTATAATATTAAAATTTATTTTAAATTATTTATTTATAAAAAAACTTGGTATAGCTGCAATAACATTATCAACATCAATAGTTACATTATTTAATGGATTATTATTAGGTATTATTTTATTAAAAAAGATAAATTTAGATTATAGAATATACATAAAAAATCTGATAAAGATGTTTATAGCAGCATTAATAGCATTTGGTTTGAATTATTTAATATACATCTGGTGGAATATTGATAAAAATGTATGGATAATGCTTGCAGTAAAGACTCTTATAATATTTGTGTTAAGTATGGTATTTTATGTGGCAATTGCCGCTGCTTTTAAAATAGAATATGTAGGTGAATTAATTGAAAGAATTAAAGAATATATCAGACGAAAAATTGTTAAATGAAGTTTTAAATAAAGGCGGAGTTATAGCATTTGTTACGGATACTGTATGGGGTTTAGGGTGTTTACCTGATAATGAAATGGCTGTTGCAAAAATATATGATATAAAGGGCAGAGATAGGTCTAAACCTTTGATTTTAATGTCAAATGAATTAGAATATCTTTTAGGGTATATAAAAGAAAATCAATTTGTAAAAAATATGGCAGAGAAATATTTTCCCGGGGCATTAACTATTGTTTCTGAGAAATCAGAAAAAGTAAAAAATTATGTTACATCAAATAAAAATACGGTTGGAATAAGGGTACCTGACAATTTATTTTTCAAGGAATTATGCTCAAGGATTGAAGGACATGTATTGGCAACGACCAGTGCAAATTTATCAAATAGACCCGCATCAAAAAATTATATCGAAGCTAAATCTTCAATAGGAGGTTTAGTTGATATAATTTTTGATGATTATGGCTATTGTGCAAAAGGTATAGAGTCCACGGTCATTTCTATAACACCTGAGGGAACTTGTAACATTTTGCGTAAAGGGGCAATAGATATTAATTTGTAGCTTAATCTATCGAATAATCAAAAGATAAGTTTTTTGTTTTAATATCTTTTTTTTCTACTTTTATTATTTCATGGGGATGTAAATTTGCAGTTGTAAAATCTTTATACCCACTGCCATTGTCTTCATTTATTCTCCAGGTATAGCCTATTGGGTTATTGTCTTTTATTGCACCATCTTTTATATCAAAAATCTTTTTAAATTTTTCTACGTTAATTCCATCCTCATTTGCAGGTACATCTTTAATATAGAAATAAACATAATCTCCATCAGTATAAGCTTCTGCTATTGAATTTTGTATATCTCTTTTTTGTAAATATTGATGAAGTTCAGTTTCAATTTTTTCTCTTTTATTATTTGATAATCTTTTGGAAAATAGATCTTCTTGTAATTCTTTTATTTTATCATCTACATTGCTATATAAAGAAGGAATAGAAAGTTTGCTCAAGTCAGTCTTTCCCGGATAACTGTCTAAATTATTGTAATTGGTAATTGCAGCTTCACTTGAATTATATGTACGAGCCAATTCATTAATGTCCCTATTTGATTCATAAGGGATTACACTAATATCTTTTGGCGTATTTAAATATGAATTTGCAGTATTTAAAGAAAAAATGCTGGCAACTCCGGCAAGGTAGCATTTTAATGCAAATTTTGTTTTTTTCTTGAGAGGAATTTTAGGTAAATGCAAATTTGTTGCATTTTGCATGCTTCTTTGAGTATTTTTTTTAGTTGAATTATCTTTTTTTTCTTTTTTATATTCTTCTTGAGTCCGTTTATTATAATTAATTACTTTTGAGGAAGTAAAAGAAACAGATCCTATGTTCATAGTAAAAATCCTTATGTTAGTACAACTCTTTTAAATAATTTAAAAATTAAAGTTGATATATGAATTATAAAAATTTTACAAAACTTAATATATATGAAAAAAAATTAAAGTTTAATTATTCAATGACGAGAAATAAATTTGTATAGTTTTTTTACAAGAAAAATAAGGAGTAAGCAAATGGGTTTCGATATTCAATTTATTAAGAATTTAATTAATAGTAGTAACACGGATGAGTTAAAGAAGGCTGATGGAAGTGAAACTTCAAAAGAGCAATCGATATGGGCTGATGATGACGGGTATAATACAGAGCTAACGGAATCGAGGGAAAGTTTTGTAAACAGTTTATATGATGGTACGGATACTTCATATACCCAAGAGCAATTAGGTCAATTATTTGATATTGTAAGTCATTTGGATGGAGCAGATGGTCTTTCCGGCGATGAATTACAAACACTTGCCGAATTAAGCGGTGATGGGAATAATCTATCTGAAGATGACATTAAAGCCTTTATAAATTTAATAGATGAACAAGGTGTTGATTGTTGTGATGAAATTCATGGTGATGCAGCCGAAGAAGGTCTTGATGTGCTGCAATATCAAGATTATATAAAATCCAGAGAAGGCGATGAAAATCAAAAATATATTAATGTAGGAACTCAAGGAGATTCAGGAATTGCATTAAACACATTAGATTCTATAATAGATAATTGTTATAACTTGGATGCAATGGGAGTTTCTAAGGGTACGGAACAGTACGAAAACTTAAAAACTCATTTGATTGAGGCAAACCCACAAATATATGGGGATTCTTCAAGAACGTCAGGATTGGCAAATCTTGCGGATGTAGTATTGAATGATGGTGAAGAATTTAATGTACCGGAAGATGATTTTTGTCGTTGCGGTTGTTATGGAGAGGAAACAAAGCTTCCTGATTCCTTTAAAGAAAATGATAAATTGTTAACAGATGATGCCGGTAATAAATATGTAAATGTAGAGGCATTTGGAAGTGATTCAAGTGCAAATAATTGTTTGTCAAGAATAATTGACAATAATTATGACCTTGCCGGAATGAATATAGAAGTGGGTTCGGAAGAATATAAGGCATTAATGACTGCCGTAATGGATGCGAACCCTGAAATATACGGAAGTGTAGATGAAAATGGAAATGTAACCGGAGGCAGAAATGCTGTAGGTGGTGAAGGCAGACAAAATTCTGAATTATGGGTAGATGATAAAGTTATATTACCTGATATAGATCTTGAATGTATTTGTCATAAAGGAGAAGAGCCTGCTAATATAAGTAACTCTGTTCCATTCGGTCAAATACCACAAGATCCTGGTACGCAAGATCCTATATCACAGGAGCCTATTGATGAATCTCCTACAGATACACCGAAAAAACCTATTGATGAAACGGAAGATCCTACAGATACGCCACAGAAACCAATAGATAATCCGGATGATAAAGATGATAAAGATGTTAATAAACCTCAAGATGTAACGCCGGGAAAAGATGGTAAAGACGGCAAAGACGGCGTTGACGGCAAAGACGGTAAAGACGGCAAAGATGGTGTTGACGGCAAAGACGGTAAAGACGGCAAAGATGGCGTTGACGGCAAAGACGGCGTTGACGGCAAAGACGGTAAAGACGGCAAAGATGGCGTTGACGGCAAAGACGGTAAAGACGGAAAAGATGGTGTTGACGGCAAAGACGGTGTCGACGGCAAAGACGGTAAAGACGGAAAAGATGGTGTCGACGGCAAAGACGGCAAAGATGGTGTCGACGGCAAAGACGGTAAAGACGGTAAAGATGCTCCAAAAATCGAGATAGGTGAGAACGGTAATTGGTATATCGATGGTAAGGATACCGGAGTTCGTGCCGAAGGTAAAGACGGCAAAGATGGCGTTGACGGCAAAGACGGTGTCGACGGCAAAGACGGCGTCGACGGTAAAGATGGCGTAGACGGAAAAGATGGCGTAGACGGAAAAGATGGTGTCGATGGTAAAGACGGCGTTGACGGTCAAAAAGGCGAAAAAGGTGATCCTGGCGAAAAAGGTGAAAAAGGTGATCCTGGTGAAAAAGGTGAAAAAGGTGATCCTGGCGAAAAAGGTGAAAAAGGTGATCCTGGTGAAAAAGGCGAAAAAGGTGATCCCGGCGAAAAAGGCGAAAAAGGTGATCCCGCTATCTCTAATCCTTCCGTAAAAGATCCAAATGAAGCAGATGATGTACAGCCTGAAAATCCTGGTGGAACCGGAGACGGAACAGGTGATGAAACTGGTGGTGGAACAACTGGTGGAACCGGAGACGGAACAGGCGGTGAAACTGGTGGTGAAACTGGCGGTGAAACCGGTGGTGAAACTGGTGGTGAATCTGGTGGCGAGACTGGCGGTGAAACTGGCGGTGAAACTGGCGGAAATGATCCGGATTGTGGTTCATCGGGAAATGGTGATACCCCTCAAACTGAAGCTAATCCTGATATAACAGAAAATAGTGGAACATCTGAAAATAATGGTGAAACTTCAGAAGCCCCGGCTGAAGGTGGTAATGAACCATCAGTAAGTGAAAATCCTTCAAGTGGTGGTGGAGCTACAGAAGCCCCGGCTGAAGGTGGTAATGAACCATCAGTAAGTGAAAATCCTTCAAGTGGTGGTGGAGCTACAGAAGCC
>CANPZN010000006.1 GCA_947588785.1 Candidatus Gastranaerophilales bacterium | reverse complement strand
GTTCTAATTGAATTATATGTCTTTGTTGTATCTCCTAGTATGGTCTTATCGTTCTTATCTTTTGTTAAACTTCTTTCAACACCATCTAATGTTGTTAATTTTTCGCCTTCTTGTGCTCTTCTTACGCATAAATATCCATTTAATTTATCCATGTCGAAAGCATGTAACGGTTGACCATATTCCAGTAATACATAGTTTGTAATATCTACTACGTTATTTATTGATCTTATTCCGGAAACTTCCAAACGTCTTTTCATCCATTCGGGTGACTGTTTTATTACTATATTTTTTAATATACCTGCTGAATAATATAAACAAGTTTCATAATCTTTTATTTCAACTTTAAAATTTGCTTTCTTATAATTGTTTGAAATATTCAATTTTGAATATTTTAATTTCTTATTAAAAATAGATGCTATTTCTCTTGCTACACCGATTACTGACATTTCATCCCCTCTATTCGGTGTCGGTGCAACATCTATTACTGTATCTTCTTTTATGTTTAATAATTCTTCCAGATTTGTTCCAAGTTTTATATTTTGATAAAGTTTGTTTAATATTAATATGCCGTCTTCCGTTTGATATCCTTCGAGTCCTAGTTCATCTTGTGAACATAACATTCCTTGTGATTCTATTCCTCTTATTACTGCAGGTGTAAGTTCATATTCTTCTCCTGTCTTTCTTGATAATACTTTTGATCCTACGGAAGCATATGGAATTATTTGACCTACTTCTATATTTTGGGCACCGCAAACTACGGTTTTTGTTGCAGTCCCTATATCAACACTTACAAGATGTAATTTATCAGCATTTGGATGTTGTTTTATTTCTTTTATTTGAGCAGTTATTATATTGCTAAATTTTGCTCCGATTTTTTCTATCTCTTCTACTTCCAGTCCACTCATTGTGAGTTCTTGGACTATTTGATCAACAGATATATCTGAAATATCAACAAATTCATTTAACCACTCAAGAGAAATTTTCATTTTATTTCCTTTCTAATCTGATTACATATTGTGTATACATATGTCTTATTTTTTAACTTTATTATTCTTAATACCTGTTTTAAATTTGTTCTGTCTTTTACATAACTTTTTTTAACAATAAAGCTTTTAATTATTGTAAAATTTATATATGACAATATAAATATTATTATAAATAAGATTTTATGTCACCTGAATATGTACAATTGGTTATAATTTAGCTAAAATATATATGTTATGTATGATGAAAATTATTTAAACACTGTTGACATTAATCATATTAAACGTGCTATTGCCGTTGAAGAAAAATATAAATTTATTAATATTACGGGGCGTGAAACTCAATTTTCAGGTTTTATGCTAAAAGAACTTAGAAATATTTATAAATTATCAAAAAAAAATCCAAAATGGCTTCCTGTTATTGAGGCATTTGAACAATATAAATCAGACAATATTTTACAAAGAAAAAAAACTATTTTACGTTTTGTTGAACTTCTTAAAACTGAACTTAAAAATTTAAATCATGAAAATAATGAATATTCTGCTGATTCTTTAGATATATATAGTGCAGATATCACTTCCGTAAACGGAATCGGTCAAAAATTCGGTTATTTACTTAATAAATTAGGTATTTATTCTATTTTTGATTTAATTAGTTATTATCCTAAAAAGTATATTGATTATTCTTCGAGATCATTAATCAGGCATTTAAAAATAGGTGATAATGTTACTATATATGGAAAAATTACTTCTGTTAAAACTTTTACAACTAAAAATAATCTTACTATTATTAAAATAACTGTTTCTGATGAATCAGGTAGTATTGATATTAATTATTTCTATTCAAAAATTAACCGATATTCCATTGAAAGATATAAAGCACAATTTCCTAAAAATACCGGGATAATTATATCAGGCTGCGTTAAATTTGATAATTATTCTCAATCTTTAACTTTAGAGAAACCTCAACATCAAATAATTTCCGACGGGATTATTAATCATGATAATCTTAATATCGGAAGAATTGTTCCTATTTATCCGCTTATTGAAGATGTTAATATAAAATTTTTAAGAAAAGCTATATATAATGCACTTTTAGAATATAAAAACTTGATTGAAAATCTTATTCCGCAAGAAATTATTAGTGAAAGATCTCTTATGAATCGTAAAGATGCACTTGAAATAATTCACTTCCCTAACAATCAGGATCAACTTGAAAGAGCAAGATATTCTCTTGTGTATGAAGAATTATTTCTTTTACAATTTAAATTATTTTTGATAAGAAATAAAATTAGTAATTCATATAAAACTGTAGCTCTTAATATTAAAGAAGATGGTTTGGTAAATAATTTTATAAAACAATTACCATTTGAATTGACTTCGGCTCAAAAAAGAGCAGTAAATGAAATTCTTAATGATATTAATTCTGAACATCCGATGCAACGACTGTTACAAGGTGACGTAGGTAGCGGTAAAACCGTTGTAGCCTGTATTATGCTATTAGCTGCCATTGAAAACGGATTTCAAACAGCAATTATGGCACCTACTGAAATATTAGCTCAACAGCATTTTAATAATTTTGTAAATTGGTTGTCACCATTTGGAATTAATATTGCCTTATTTACTTCCTCTAATTCAAAAAAATTAAAAACACAACTGGAGCGTGATTTAAGAAATGGTCAAATAAATATTGCTGTTGGAACGCATGCTTTGATACAAGAAAATGTTGAATTTAAAAATCTGGGAGCAGTTGTAATTGATGAACAACATCGTTTCGGTGTTAAACAAAGAAATATGCTAAAATCTAAAGCGATAATTCCGCAAATGCTTACAATGACTGCAACACCTATTCCAAGAACGCTTGCTCTTACTCTTCACGGCGATTTAGATTTAACAATCATTGATGAGTTACCTAAAGGTCGTAAACCAATTAAAACAGCATTAATTTCATCTTCTCAAAGAAAACAAGCATATGATTTAATTAGAAATGAAGTACAAAAAGGTCATCAGGCATATATTGTTTTCCCTCTAATCGATGAATCTGAAACATTATCGGCAAAAGCTGCCACTAAAGAAGCTGAAAATCTTCAAAATGGCATATTCTCTGATTTAAAAGTCGGTTTATTGCATGGCAAAATGAAAACTGACGAGAAAGATACAATTATGCTCGCATTTAAAAATAAAGAGTATGATATATTAGTTTCCACTACCGTGGTTGAAGTTGGAGTTGATGTCCCTAATGCAACAGTTATTGTCATTGAAAATGCTGAACGTTTTGGACTTTCACAGCTTCATCAATTAAGAGGACGAGTCGGAAGAAGTTCAATACAATCTTATTGTATACTTATTTCATCTGCAAAAAATGAGGAAACTCAAGCAAGACTTAATGTTCTTGTTCAAACAAATGATGGTTTTGTAATTGCAGAAAAAGACTTAGAAATAAGAGGCCAAGGTGAACTTCTCGGGTTAAAGCAATCTGGTGAAATGGAGCTTCATCTCGCTGATTTAACCAAAGATTTATATATATTGGAGCAAGCAAGAGCCGATGCAAAAAATTATTTGGAATCTCATTCTTTTGATGAATTTGAAGAACCTCTAAAAAAATATGCTCAGGCAAATATAAGTTTACTTTCTGATTTTTCTTATGACTAATTTGTTTTCTCAAAAACAAATAATGACCAATCACCGGCTTGTGTTATGCTGTCAATTTTGAAATCATTTTTAAATGAATATAAAAGATTATTTCTTAATGTTGAAAATACTAAAAATATAAATGGCGTATTTTTATACATTTTATCATTATCTGCAATCATTTGTATATTATCATTAGAAATGAATGAAACGTTATTTAAAAATATTATTCCTATTCTATCTCCTTTTTTCATATTAATTTGAAATGTATATTTTGAATAGTCGTTAATTGTGGGATCGGGAAATATTTTAAATGAATTTCTATAAGTCGTTTTTCCATTCTTTATTACATCTTTGTAATCCTGATTCTTGTACAAATAATAATTAAAATCATATTTACTTATCGAATAAATTTTATAATATGGTAAATTCTTAAGATATCTTGAAAATTTATTTTCATCATAATAAGTAAATAATACAAAATCATTGTCTTTAAGTCTTGAAGCTTTTAACAATTCTATTGGTGCAAGATGTCCTTCAGGACGTGTTCTTTTAGGGGCTGAATCAGGGGCTATACATATATATATAAGATTAATCAAAATATAAAATATAAATAAGAATTTATTTAATTTATTATTTTTTATTTCGTAAAATCCGTTAACTAAAATTAATATTAATGCAGGATACATTTCTGTTGTATATTTAGTTATCAGTACCATTTTCCCTAATATTGAAAAGAATATAAGAGTGATAAAAAAGCATAATGAAATTTTGAATAATATATTAACAATCGTATTTTTAGAAAGAATTGATTTTATAAATATAATTAGAGCAAAAATTGTTGGCATTATTGCAAAAAAGATAAACGGATAGTTGATTTTATCCTCTTTAAATAAAAATGTTGTAAAAGTATCAGGTGTATTTACTATATTTGCTTGAATGGGAGAAAAATAATCAGTGAATACTAGTAAAATTTTTGAAATTGAAAATACAGACCAAAATTGTGATAGTATTTGCTGTACTGCTATAAAATAAATAAAAGGTGCAGTAATAACTAAAAGTATTATTGTTGTAAAAATAAAACCGGGATTTTTTATGACTTTCAATACCGATGATTTATAATTTTCTTTTTTATTCAAAAAATGCAATGAAATAAACATTAAATTGAAAAAGGCATAAATTATTCCGAGTGTATGTGAAAGAATTAATATTATATTTGAAATAATATAACATTTAAAATTATTTTTATTCGGTTCTTTTAGTAACTTAATAGTATACAAACTTACAAATGAAGAAATAAAAAATATTAAACTGTAAAGTCTTGCTTCTTGTGCAAAATAAATTAAAAAAGAACTTACAGCCGTAAAAACTGCACATAAAATACCCGTATTTTTATCTTTAAATTCCTTACCAACAAAATACATAATTAATATTGATAAAGCAGAAGGAATAACTGATGACCATCTTAAAGTGTTATCTGTATCACCGAATAAAAACATCCACAATTTTAAGTAGATATAATATAAAGGCATGTGGCAATTTCTGATAATATTTAAAAAAAGATTATATATATCAGACTGTTTAGCAATATACCAGCCGGTATACTCATCATTCCATAATCCTTCAGGCTTATCAAGATTCCATATCCTGAGTAAAAGTCCGAATATAAGTATTATAAATAGTATAAATGTATTATTCTTTTTCATATGATTGTTTTATATTTTTTATATTGTATAATCTATTTTAGCACAATAGGAATGGTAGTATGAAATTAATAATTCAAATACCTTGTTATAATGAAGAAGTTGCACTTCCTGTAACGTTATCTCAACTTCCCGAAAAAATTGAAGGTATAGATAAAATAGAAATATTAATTTCAGATGACGGAAGTACAGACAGAACTCTTGAAATAGCCAATGAATATGGAGTTAATCATATAGTTACATCAACTCATCACCGAGGTTTAGCCAGAACATTCATGTCCGGCATACAAAGAGCTATTGCTGAAGGGGCTGATATAATTGTGAATACTGATGCTGATAACCAATATTGTGCTCAAGATATAGAAAAACTTATAAAACCTATTCTCGAGAAAAAAGCGGATATAGTTATCGGGGCAAGACCGATAAAACAAATTAAATCTTTTTCTCCATTTAAAAAATTTTTGCAGTTTTTTGGTTCAAAAGTTGTAAGATTGTTAAGTTCTACATCAACGATAGATGCACCAAGCGGTTTTCGTGCATTCTCTCGTGATGCTGCTTTATCAATTAATGTTTTTGATAATTATACTTATACCATTGAAACTGTAATACAATCAAAAACAAAAGGATTACATATTGTTTCTGTTCCTATTCGGGTAAATGATACATACAGAAAATCAAGACTTGTAAAAAATATATTTCAATATATACAAAAAAATTCATTTACTATATTAAGAATGTTTATAATTTACAGACCATTTAGGTTTTTTGCACTTACAGGCGGATTAATACTCTTTGCCGGTCTTATTCTATTGGCAAGATTTATTTTTTTATATTTATTTGATGAAGGAAACGGTCATATTCAATCATTAATAATATCGTCAATACTTGTTATAACGGGTTTTCAAACTGTAATATTCGGAATACTTGCTGATTTACTTGCAATCAACAGAAAATTAATTGAAGATGTTCAAATTAGAACAAGAAAGCTTGAAAATAAATAGAATATTGTACTAAGTAAACCGGCTAGGATAATTTACGTAAATTTATAACATAATTTTTTGCATGAGAATTATTATTATAATTATTTTTTGTATAATATTCATACAACCTGTATATGCTAATCTTTCAGATGTTATAGATGATTATGCACAATGCTGTGAAAATGAATCTTATAAAACATTTACGCAAATCGTTAAAGGCGGTGCATCATATTCTGATATTGAAAAACAGAAAGTAATAGATAGAGAAGTTTCACAAGAATTAGATTCCAATTTTATTTATATGGATTTAAAAGATTGTATTGATATTGCTCTTGGTGAAAATTATGATATAAAAATACGTGAAGCGTATAAAGGTGAGGCTTTTTGGCGTAATAAAAACTCTCAATTCGCACTGCTACCTGATATATATTATAATTATGATATCAAAAATTTAGAAGGCAGATATTTAGTTGGCGGTATTGTTGCTACAACTACGCATGAAGTACCGATTCAAAGTCTGTTTGTTTTAGAATGGTCAACAATAAATCAAGGCAGATACTTTTTTAATCTTGCAATAACCAGAAATATGCTTAAATCTGCAAAAGCTAACCTTCAATTTTCCAGAGATGAAATTTTATTAAATACAATACAAGCTTATTATGATACTCTTGAAAAAAAGATGGAAATCGAAGTTCAAAAAGTTAATTTATATGATAGAGTTGAACAACTTAAATATACACAAGCAAGATATGAAAGCGGTTTAGGAACATTATATGATGTAAAACGTGCTCAGGCAGAATATGCCGGAGCCCAACAGGATTATGCGGAAACATTATATACTTTACGAATAAACCAGGGGAAATTGGCTTATATAATGGGAATTGAAATATTAGATTCAATTTATCCGTTTGAAATAAATGTTGATCAAAGAGAATTGGTTAACCCTAAATGTGATATTGAGTGTCTATATAAGCAAGCCCTTGAAACAAGAGAAGATATTAAATCTAAAAGGGCGGAAATACAAGCATATAAAGCTCAAAGAAATATGAATTATACAGATATAATTCCGTCAGTAACATTATCCTATCAAAACGGTTTAGTAGGAACTAAAAATTCCGGGTTGACTGCTCATAACAGTTTAACTCTTGATATAAGGGCATATCTCGGTAAAAATTTACTTATGGGAACTATTAGTGAATTAAAAGCAGATTCAGAGTTAGTTAAAGCAAAGAAACTTGAACTAATTAATTTGGAACGAGAAGTAAAAACAAATATATTAACGGCATATTATGATTCTGAAAATGCCCTGAAAAAAATACAAGCGGCAAAAAGAGAAGTTGAAGCTGCTGATGTAAGTTTGGATCTTTCACTTGCAAATATGAAAGCAGGAGATGCAACATTCATTGATGTAATTGAATCACAAAATATAAAAGTCCAGGCAAATATAAATCTTATTAAAAATATGATAGAATATAATAAAGCACAATGCAGATTATTATTTGAAACAGGAATTATTAGTCCGAAAAATGTTTTAAAAGATTATAAATTAAAATATTATTAATTTTCAAATAATAAAAAAATTACTAAATCTATAAATTTATAGTAAAATCTTCTTCGTATATTTTATATAGGACATAATCGGTATGAAAAATATAAAATTTATATTGAATAAATTAATATCTGTATTTACAGGTAAAACAAATATGGAACTTGAAATTATGGAACAATCTGACATAATCTCAAATTTAATAAAAAAATACATAAAATCAGATTCTAAATTGAATATTTTAATACCCGATAATATAAAAAATATCGCAATAATAGGTAGCGGTTCATCGTATCATTGTGCTGCAATAGCTGCTAATTTCTTCAGAAATAATGCGTGTTATGCTCAAGCATACTATTCAAGTGAATTCTATTTATCAGAAAACATTTCCGTAAATTCGGAAACTTTATATATTTTTATTTCACAATCAGGTGAAACATCAGATACAAATCTCGCTTTAAAAAAAATATCAAATAAAACAGATAAAACATTAGCTTTAACAAATACTAAAAATTCTTCATTATATAATTTAGCAAAATATAAAATGTTAATTTATGCCGGCGAAGAAAAAGCAATTGCTTCTACAAAAGCAGTATGTGCTCAGTTATTTTGTTTATTGCTTATTGCACTTAAAATTATGCAAAAACAAGAAAAACCCATTAATAACTTCCTTTTCGAGTTAAAAAAAGTGCCGGAAAGTATTAAAAATTCATTTAATTTTAATGAAAAAATTAATAAATACGCAGCTATACTTAAAAATTATGACAATGCGGCAATTCTTGCATCAGGAATGTTTTATCCATTGGCAAAAGAAGGGGCTTTAAAAATTAAAGAAACATCATACATTAATACTACAGCTTATCCTACCGGAGAATTTTTACATGGTCATATTGCAATTTTAAATAAAACTTGTGCCGTTATTATATTAATAAATAATAATAATGTTGAATTTACAAAAAATGTTCTTTGCAAAATAAGAGATGAATATCATTCTGATTTATTAATTATTTCAGCAATTGAGTTGGATAATATTTCATTGGATACATTAATATCAACCAAAACGAAGTATGATATAGATTTTCTTTTTGTATCGCTTTTAATTTTCCAACTTTTAGCATTAAAAACATCAAATTTACTTAACAGAAATATAGATAATCCAAATGGTCTTACAAAAATAGTAAAATAATACAAATTGTAAAGAATTAAATATAAAAAAAATAATAATAACAATTTTTTTAGTGTTTATATTTTATATATTGGGGTATATATGCAGATAAAAACAAATAATATAGTAAATAATTTATACTTAAATACAATACATAGAAGTTTTGTAAATTTTCTGTCACCATTAAAACAAGATACAGTTTCATTTTCAGGAAGTACTAAATTAACACCTGAATATATGCAATATGCCCCTGATCACAGTACATGCAAAAATGTAGCTAATAATGCAGTATGTGCTCACCATTATATGAAATTAATTTTAGAAAAATATGTTGATCCGTATAAAAAAATATATATTACGGATAAAAATAAAAATTTTCCTGTATATAGCGTGGAATCAAGAATTAAATCACCAAACAGTATAAGAGAAAAAGTTATATCAAAATATTCAAAAAGAATAAGCAATGAATCTGAAAATTTTTCCTCTAAAGTTTTTGAAAATTTGTCGCAAAATTTTAAAATGAATGAAAAATATTCAAAAGGATTTGTTAAAAATTACATTAAGAAATCAACAGATGAAATATATCAGGCAAATAAAGTACCGTTATTTCAAAATGCTGAGTATTGTTTTCCTGAAATAATTGAAAAATTAAGGAAAATTAATGTTTTTGATTTTGACAGCGTTCCGATAAATATTAGGAAAAAAATATTTACAGAAATGGTAGATTCGCTTAAAGATTGTGCAAGTGATGATTATGTAATAGGTAACAGATACATTGATCCTACAACATCTGACGGTATTAAATATTATGCCCAGGATATAGTTGGAGGCAGAATTATTATGAATGATCCTGATCCTAAAAATACAATTTTGGTAATTGATTCATTAACGCAAGCTGTAAAAGACGGAAAATTAAAAATTACATCAATTGAAACCAATGTTCCCGATCAGAAAAGGCTTCCTAAAGGAGCACAAATATCTGATTATCTTTATGCTACGGATTCACAACTACGAACACTTGCTAAAGCTGCAGATGCAAAACTAATTAAAAATAATACAAAATCAGGCTACATGGCTATACATATTAACGTAGATTTATCTAATAGCTTATTTGCGGATAATGATGCTATAAATAATTACAAAGGTGAAATACAAATTATAGGAAGAGATGTAGCACAATTAAAAAGTGTAGAAGATTTATGTTATAAATTAAAAGATAATAAAAATGTAGTGAGTTCAAACTATGAACCCTTTAAAGAACATTTTTTAAAATATTATAAAGGCAATACAAAAAAACACTTTGAAGATTACACATATGCATTATATCTGGAGCAAAGAAGAAGACCTTATTCCGAAACCGGAGTTTCCGTCTTTCCTACCATAAAAGATCTTGGTTTTGAAGGAAAAGTACCTAAAGAACTTGATTATAACGTACTAAGAAATATAAAAAATAAATGTGATAAAAATGAACAGAACGAACAAAAGAAAAAAAGATCAAAACATTCTCTTTCAAGAATGGATGGTGATACACATACATCTCAAGATGATTTAAAAAGTTTACTAAAGTATTCAATATACAGTAATCGTAATTAGTATTAGTAATATTTTTTCATTGATTTTTGCATAATATCTGTTAAATAAGGTATATAGAATATTCTTCCTAATAAAATACCAATAAATATATACGCAAATAATAGAAATAATATAAATTCAATTGGTGTTAAAGATAAATTAAAAATTTTAATTATTTGAAAATTTAAAATGTAATAAATAATTGCTGCTGCAAAATCTAAAAAAGGAATTTTTGCAAGAATAGATAATATAATTCCTACCGATAACTTAAAAATTGCAAGAAATACTGCAATAATCATAGATTGAACGATATTGTATAAAAGGAAAAAACGTATTTTATTCTTGGTATAATAAGCGAATATTATCCATATTAGCCCTATTATACCCATTGATATATATGAAAGTACAGATATAATCTTTTCTATTTGGCGGATTTGAACAGAATTATTCTGCACTATTACTACTTCCTTCCTGAGATTTATTATTTATAAATTCTTGCACAATTTCGATATATATTAATTTTAATTCATCATTGTCATTATCGAGATCAATTGCCTGTTTATAAATTCCTATTGCAGATCTTACATCTTTAATCATGACATAAGTATTACCTAAAAGCGTGTAGACATTAACATTTACGGGATCAAGCTCAATTGCTTTTTTATAAAGATCAATAGCAAAGTCATATTTTTGCATACTGCAATATAAATTTCCAAGTAAGATATATGCATTTGTTAAATCAGGATATTTTGAAACGGCAACATTATATATTTCAATAGCTTTTTCAAAATCATTTTGATCAGAAAGAGATATACCGTAACATAAATAAACTTGATAAGATTCGTTTGAAAGTCTGATTGTTTTTTCAAAAAGTGAATTTGCTTTACTATATTCTTTATTTGCCGAGTATGCGTTAGCCAGATAAAGAATTGAATGATAATTATCAGGATTAATTGAACATGCTTGTTGAAATAAAGTAATAGCTTTACTAAACTCAGAAATTTTCATATAAACTAAGGCAGGATTAATATAATTTTCAGCCAAGTCTGACCTTAGAGAAAGTGATTTATTGTAATAACGCAAAGCTTCATCATAATTTTCTTTATCTTGATAAAGCATAGCAATTGCAGAATATACCTGATAATTATTTTTATCCATATTTAAAGCTTTTATATAATTTGACATTGCTTGTTTAAATTCGCCTATTTCGGCATATGCATTACCTAAATTATAAAAAACTGAGAAATTGTCCACTCCGAGACCGGAAGCTCTTGTATAATAATTAATTGCCTTAATGAAATCATATTTACAAAAATAGATACTTCCAATATTTGTTAATGCGACAAAATTTGCCGGTTCAATATTTAATAAAGATTCGTATACATTTATCGCCAAATCGTATTCTTCTGTTTCTAAGTACAGATTAGCAAGTTTAACATAATTAGATGAATCATTAGGATTATCTACTATTGCTTTTATTAGTTTTTTTATATTTAACAGATTATTTTCTTTTTCCATAAATTAATTATACTAAAGAATAAATCTTGTAGCAAATAAAATCATATGAGAATCTATTTTATCAGAATAATTTCTTTTTACATAATTTAGCATTAGTTTCATATTTGAAAATAAATGATAATTAATACCTACACTATATTCATTACAATAAGAAGATTTATAATTTCTGTCGGCGATAAAATAATCATATCTTGTAAGCAGATCAAGTTTAGGGTGAATATTAAACATAATTAATGAATAAAAACCGTCTGCATTGTTTTTTGAATTTCTTACTCCATTGTAACCGTCTGCATTGGCATATTCTGTTCTTATATAAAATTTTTTATATTTATAACCTAAAAATGCAGAATACATATTATAACTGTTATAATACTTTCCAATATTATAAGAACCACCTATTTTCAAATCACCCGATTTTTCATTATTTTCAGTAAACGGTTTATATATAATTTGCCCCGTAAAATCTATTCCTTTACCAAAATCTTTCATATAACGCGTACTGTCATATATCCCGATATCGTAATCAATATATTTATATGAAGCAATATTTCTTATTCCTACTGAAATAGCTTCACCTAATGTACGTCCCAATTGAGATTTTAAAAACATTTCTTGAGAAAAGAGACTTCTGCTTCCGTCATAGGAATTTGGAAGTCTTGCACCCTGACCTATTAAAATTGTTTGATTATTTGAAATATTATGAGAAATATATGCTTGGGATATTTTCTGGGTGAATTTATTATCGTAATCATCAATTTTTCGTGCAAAATTAATATCGAACATAGCCTTAGATTTATTTTCATTAAATTTAATGGTAATCATTGGTTCTACGGCATAAAAACTGTGTATTAATGATGAATCTTTTTCAGTATTTGTATAACTCAAATGTCCGCTATATAAAAAAGTTGCCTTAATTGAATTTATGTATGAATTTTTATATTCATAACCATCTTTTGAGAATAAAGCTAATATAGGAGAAACATCAGATTTATTTTCAACTTTACCATAATAAATATCAGATAATTTATCAAAAACAGAAGTTTTTTCTTGATCAAGTACAATTTCATCTATTGCGTATGAGATAGAACCCGAGAAAAATAAAAGTATAAAAGCTATGAATATCTTTTTCAAATAAATTCCAATAATATTTTAATCTTTGTTAATTATCTTAGCAAAATAATCAATAGTCAATTCCAGACCCTGTTCTAAATTTATATTAGGTTTCCAATCTAAAAGTTCATTTGCTAATGTTATATCAGGGTTTCTTTTTACAGGATCATCCTGAGGTAAATCCATGAAAATTATTTCCGAATTAGAATTTGTTAATTTTATTATTAATTTTGCCAAATCAATAATTTTTATTTCTTGGGGATTCCCTAAATTTAGGGGATAAACATAATTTTTGTCTGTGTTCATAAGTTTTATAAGCCCATCTACCATATCGGAAATATAGCAAAAAGCTCTTGTTTGATCACCTGTTCCATAAATTGTTATAGGTTCATTTTTTAAAGCTTGTATAATAAAATTAGAAGTAACCCTACCATCATTTAACGCCATTCTTGGACCATACGTATTAAATATTCTGGCTATTCTTATGTTTAAATTAATTTTACGATGATAATCCATCATTATAGTTTCAGCACAACGTTTTCCTTCGTCATAGCAACTCCTGATACCGATTGGATTAACATTTCCCCAATAAGATTCAGTTTGCGGATGAATGTTCGGATCACCATATACTTCGCTTGTACTTGCTTGAAGAATTGTAGCCTTACATCTTCTGGCTAAACCTATCATATTTATAATTCCAAGTATTGAAGTTTTTATTGTATTAATGGGATCTTGTTGATAATGAATAGGAGAAGCCGGGCATGCCAGATTATATATTTGATCAACTTCTGCTGCATAATCTGAAATAACATCATGTCTTACAATTTCAAACCTTTTATTATCAATTAAATGTCTAATATTATCTTTAGAACCCGTATAAAAATTATCTAAACAAATTACATTATTTCCATCATTTAATAATCTTTCACAAAGAAAAGATCCAATAAATCCAGCTCCGCCTGTAATTAAAATACGTTTCAAAATATATTCCTTTTATTAATATAATTAAATCACAATTTTATAAAAAATTAAATTTAATTCTGAAAATTTTATTTAGCTTAATAAAATAATGTGTAACAAATTATTAACAAATTGGAATAAATAGTCACAAAAAAATATTGATAATACTTAAATATATGTGTTTGTAAAGGGGTTGAATATGGATGTAGGTATTTTTTCAGAATTTCAGAACGGTTATTCTTCAAATTTGATGATGAATAATGGACAAGTCAGTAAACAAAGTGTTCAAGAAGACAAATCAGAAAAGAAAAATGGTACTAAGCAGTTAATAAAAACTATAGTACCAATTGCTTTACCCCTAATTGCAATTCCAATTACAGCAGGAATAACATATAAATTATCTGCAAAAAATATTAATGGTATAAAAAGTGAAATTGTAGATTTAAAAAAAGAAATTGCAAAAATACAAGTTATAAATGAAGAAAAAAATCAAATAATTAATGATAAATTAAACAAACAAGCTGAAAATCTAAAAAAAGCGAAAAAAGAAATATGGAAAGTATTAGCCACAGCAGCAGGAGTTGCAGGTACATATTCAGCCGGAAAATTATCGAAAGAAGATAAAAAAGATATCAAAGAAAAATTTAATGAACGAATGAATAACATTGAAAATAGTTCTCAAACTGCGAGATATGAGGCAGAGAAATCAATGATGTTAAATTCAAACAGTTTAAATAATAAATATCTTGGAAATATAAATGGAATTCAACTATTACAGAATGGCGATTCTCTTAATAAAAACGTACAAAAATATAATGAAGCAATAGAAACAATAAAAACCTCAGCAACAAAATACTTATATGAAAAACCCAATATAACCCCGATAACAAAAGAACATCCGACATTATGGTCAATAACATCAGAATTTGCACCTATAAAAGAAGGAGGTTTAGGCTCAGTTCCGGTTGAAATACAGAATAATGTCAGTAAATTAGGAATTGACATACCTACATTTATTCCTATGTATCAACAAAAAGGTATAGCAAGTTTCAGACAAGAAGGAAATAAATATATTTATAACTATAAAGGAAAAGAATTTAATCTGGAAAAAGCTGCTTCATTTAAAATGGATACATACCAAAATGGCAGATCGAATACTGAAAACGTAGAAATTTTTGTTTCCGGTGATGATAAAAAATTAGTCTTTATAAAAAATGACAGATATTTTAACGGAACAATATATCAGAGCAGCGAAAAAACAGAAGAACCTGAAAAATTTGCATTTTTCTCAAAAGCAGTATATGAATTTGCAAAAGCAAAAGAAGATATAAGAAGTGTAAAAGACCTTGTTATAACCAATAAAGAAGTATTTGATTCAATAAAATCTCCTGACGGAATGATTCTAAATGATTGGCAGGCATCTCCAATTGCAGCCTTGGCAAGATATAAAGCTCCTATGGAAAATGCATTCGGTCAATTAAATGATGATGCGGCAAAAAAATTATCAGATATGACGATAATAACTATAGGTCATAATGCAATGTATCAAGGTTCAACAAGAAATGATAACAATGACGGTCAAAGAAAAACATCTACATCTAATATATTAAATACTTTGTTTGATAATTTTGCTTATGATATAACAATTAATGCACAAACAAATGCTTCCAAAACCGATAGTAGTGATGAAGGATTGAAAAATTTAGATAATGTCTTAATATTAAATGCACAAGATTCAAGTTCAAATCACACAAATTTATTAAATATGGGTATATGTTTAAGCAACTATTTTCATCCTGTTTCACAAAATTATACAAATGAAATTGTATCTGGATTACATCCGGAATTAGCAGGAGAATTAGCATGGGCTATTACTCAGAAAAATAATGCAGGATCTGTTGTAGGAATTATAAATGGTAATGATTTTAATAATTTATCAATAGAAAAAAGACAAAATATGATAAAAAACCAAACCGGCCTTGAATATAAAACTTATTCAAAAAAATCTGATATAAATGATGTTATGAATGCAAGAACAGAAAATAAAATAAATTTCTATAATAATTTTATTTTACCATTTTCCTTAAAAAATGATTCAAATAATAATTCTCAAGAAGTAGAAAATATAAGAAAAATAACTTCAAAACTTGAATTTGTTGATGAAAACGGAAGAACTAAACTGCCGAAATTAACAGATGAAGAATTAAAAAGAACACCCGTAATATCTTCTGTAGGCAGATTAGTTTCACAAAAAGGTATCGGCATTATGGCAGATGCAATAAAAATTTTAATGGATAATTGGGATAAAGATTTTCCTGGAAGAGAAAAACCAATATTTTATCTTGCCGGTCAAGATGGAGAAGGCGGAGTTCAAAGAAAATATATAGAAGATTTAAAAAATAACAGATTAAGTGAAGAAGATTCAAACAGAGTAGTATTTGCACATGGATTTGCCCCAATGACAGCAATAACAGCAAGTTCAGATTTCTTTCTGCTTCCAAGTATTTTTGAACCTTGCGGATTGACTCAAGGTGAATCATTCGCAGTTGCAACACCAGTTATTGGAAGTGCCGTCGGCGGAATTGTTGATACTGTTAACAGAAATGGGAAAGAAAATGGTATATTAACAGATCCTAAACAACCATTGACTCCTGACGGACTCTATAATGCAATAAAACAAGGTTTAAAAATATATTTTGAACAGCCTGAAAAATATAAATCAATGGTTGAAGATTCTTTGGCAGAAGATTTTAGCTGGATACAAAAAGGAAAACAAGGGCCGATTTTTGATTATCTGGATAAATTTGGAATAAACAGGGAAAATTTACCTGAAATTGCATAATATATATTGCAATAATGACTATACATAGTTTATTATATTTATATTATGGATGATAATATAAATAAATTAATTGATACAGCATATAATTATCATGTTTCAGGGAAATATGATGAAGCTAAAAGCATGTATGAAAAAATTCTGGCTATAGATGCCTCAAATGCGGATGTTTTAAATTTATATGCACAGCTTAATGTTACGCTTAAAAATTATGATAAAGCACTAGAACTCTTTCAAAAAGTATATTCTCAAACATTTTTAGAAGATATAAAAATTAATATTGTAAAAGTACATATGTTAAAAGATGATTTTTTAAATGCAATAGAAATATTAGAGTCAATTAATAATAAAACTCCTCAGGTTTTAACATTATTATCAAATGCATATATAAAAAATAAAGAATACGAAAAAGCAATTGATGTTTATATAAAACTGAATAATATAGAATCTAATTATATAAACTTGTTTAATATAGCTTTATGTTACAGCTATCTAAATAAATATAATGAAGCATTATATTATGCTCAGGAATCATTAAAATTAAATAACAGCGATATATCAGTAATACTACAGTGTGCAAACTTCTCGGAACAATTGGGTAAAATTATAGATTCAATTAATTATCTTGAAAATGCTCTTTTAATTCAACCTTCAGCAGAATTATATATAAAACTTGGTGATTTGTATTTAACAATTAAGAATAAAGATTCAGCATTGAATATGTATAAAAAAGCATTAGAATCAGAACCAAAAAATAAAAATGCAATGATAGCTATTGCTTTTTTATATGATGATATCGATAAAAATATTTCAAAAAATTTATTAAAAGAAGTTTTAATGGATTATCCTGATGATAAAAGAGTAATATCTTACCTTTACAATTTATCTCATAATTCTTTAAACTATGATGATATGCTTAAATATGCAAAAATGATGACAGAAGCAGATCCTAATGATTATTCTTCTTACTTAATACTTGCTTATGTCTATTATGAAAGATATGAATTTGAATCTTCAGTTAAGATATATAGACAATTGTTAGATATGGGCTTAAAATTTGACAGTGAAACTTTAGGCTCATATATTAGTGCATTATATAAAGCAGGATATAGAGAAGAAGCAGTAAATAAGTATAAGTCATCATTAAATGACTCTTTTATAGCAGAAAATTACTTTGAAATGATATTAAAAGAAAGAGATTTTAAAGATATTGCAGAATATTATTTTATTTCAAATATAAAAGTGCTAAACAAAAAACAAATAATTAACACGGCAAAAAAATTTTTCTACAGATTAGGTGTAAAAGACAGATTCAGTATAGATGAAACAGAATTTGTAAAAATAAAAAGTGCATCACCTGTAGTTGCGGAAATTGATACAGCAAATATTTTTCTAAAAAAGACATTGAAAAATCAAAATACAAAAAATTCAACAGTTCTTATATATTCGCTTCAAGGTGCAGGCGATTTCTTAATGATGACAAGATATTTTTATTTAATAAAAGATAAATGTAAAAAATTAATTATAAGAGTTCAAGATTCATTTTATTCTTTGTATAAATATAATTTCCCGGATTGTGAAGTAATAAAACAAACTGATATTATACCTGAAGAAAATTATGATTATACAACTCCGTCTATGAATCTAATTTATAATTTAGGTATGGATTTATACAATATTCCATATCCTGAAGGATATTTTAAAATAGATGAAAATCTTGTAAACAAAATGTCAAATTTAAAAATATTGCAAACAAATAAAATAAAAGTAGGATTATTTTGGCAAGGAAATCCAATTACATTAAGGAATCGTTCAGTACCGCTTAATAATTTTATGCCAATAATTAATTTGGATAAAATACAAATATATTCATTTCAAATTTCAGATGTTGATTATGAATCCGAACAGTTAAAAAAGACATTACCAATAATAGATGTTGCACCATATATAAAAAATTATGAGGATACGGCAGCAATCTTAAAAAATATAGATGTTCTGATAACAATAGATTCATCAATTGCTCATTTAGCAGGAGGTTTAGGCATTAAAACATTTTTAATTATTCCTCATACTTCAGAATGGAGATGGTTTTATGATACAAATACTACTCCTTGGTATAACAGCATTAAACTCTTTAAGCAAGAAAAAGAATTTATATGGGATGATGTAATAGAAAGAATAAAACAAGAAATACAAAATGAATGGAAAATATAAAGAATTATCAGATAAAGCATATATGCTTCATACGGAAAATAAGTTTGATGAAGCCGAATATATTTATTCGGAATTATTAAAAATATCTCCGGAAGATGCAAATATATTAAATTTGTACGGATTATTATGTATTTCAACAGGAAATATCAGTAAAGCGATAAGTTTGTTAACGAAAGCAATGGTATTAAATCATTCATCATATGTTGCAGTTAATTTAGCAAAAGCATATTTAGCAAATAATGAGCCTGAAAAAGCAATAAAACTCATAAACGACACAATTGATAATAATTCGGAAGATAATGGTACAGAAGAAAATAATTCAGAAGATGACGATTTATATTATTCATTGGCAATAGCATATAAAAAAATTTCAAATATAGAAGCTGCGATCAATGCTTATTTAAAAGCATTAGAAATAAATTCTGAAAATTATGCGGCTGCATATAATTTAGCACTTATTTATAAAGATGAAAAACAAATTGATAATGCCATAAAATACGCAAATTTAGCACAATATACAAAAAATGATGATGAAGATATATATTCTCTTCTTTCTAACTTATATGAAATAAAAAATGATATTGAAAAGGCTGTAAAATATTTAGAAAAAGCAGCAGCTATTAATCCGACACAATATTTATATTTTTATAATTTAGGTGTACTTTATTCTAAATTGAACAATAAAGAAAAATCAATATACTATTATAATAAAGTTCTTGAATACAATAAAAATCACACACAATCACTGGTAAATTTATCTTCAGTATTTAGTGAAAGTTCTCCGAATTTAAGTTTTGAATATATATTAAAAGCCTATGCAATAAATCCAAATGAAAAAATTGTTTGTTTAACATTAGCACAAGCATATAAAACAAAATTTCAGAATGAAGAAAGTATTTCAATTTTAAAAAGATATTTAGAATCTAATGAAGCAGACGGTGATATATATTCATTATTGGCTATAAATTATATGGATATAGGAAGTTATCAGCAAGCACTTGATTATTATGAAAAAGCATTAACATATGATAGTGAGAATCCAAATTATCTTCATGGGAAAGCTTCTGCATTAAAATATCTTGGGCATTTTGATGAAGCAAAAAGTATAATGCAAAATATTGTAAAAAATAATCCTGATTTAATTCAAAGTTCTGTTACGTTAGGTATGATGTATTTATCCGAAAAAAATTTTTATGAGGGAATGAATCTTTATACATTAAGAAGCAGAGATACAAAATTTTATGAAATTTTTAAAACTAATATTTGGGAATACAATTCTGAATTAAAAGATAAAATAGTTTTAGTATATTCTGATTGCGGACTCGGTGATACAATAATGTTTGTAAGATATATAAAAATCTTAAAACAAATAGCAAAGGATGTAATATTAAAAACAGATAAGGAACTTATTTCAATTTTTAAATATAATTTTCCTGATATAAAAGTTATAGCTAAAAATGAAAATAATCCGCAATATGATATAGTAATTCCAATTATGAATCTGCCATATGCTTTGAATTTGGATTTTAATCACATTCCTTATAGTGAGGGATATTTGTATGATAATGTTGAACTGACAAAAAAATATTCACAAATTTTTAAAAATGAAACCGGAAAGAAAATTGGATTATTTTGGCAAGGAAATAAAAAAATATTTAAAAATCGTTCAGTAAAAACCGAAATAATATCAAAATTAACAAATACAAATAATTCTTATTACTCATTTCAAATGAATGAGATTGAAAATATAGAAAATGTTGTTTCATTAAAAAAGCATATAAAAAGTTATGAAGATACGGCTTCTTTATTAAAAAATCTTGATATATTAGTTACAATTGATTCATCAATTGTACACATGGCAGGTGCATTGGGTATAAAAACATACTTATTACTTCCCAAAACTCCGGAATGGCGTTGGTTTAATGATGATAGTGTAACACCCTGGTATAAATCGGTAGAAATATTTAAACAACAAGAAACAAATAATTGGGTTGAGGTTATTGAAAGAGTGGCAAATGCAATTAAATGATGAAGTGGAAGTTATCGTTGAAAAATTGGTAAATGAAGGCAAAGCTCTTGCAAGGTATAATAATGAAACGATATTTATAAACGATGCCTGCCCGTTAGATCAATTAAAAATAAGAATATCAAAGGTAACAAAACACTATCTTGAAGCGGAAATAATTAATATAATCAAACCTTCACAATATAGAGTAAAGCCATTTTGTTCAATGTATAAAGTATGCGGAAGCTGTAATTGGCAGTATATAGAATATAATGAACAATTAAATCAAAAAAGAAATATAGTAAAGGAAACAATAAAAAATATTGCAGGAATTGAAATAGATCCTAAAAATACTATTCCGTCGCCAAAAGTCAGAGAATACAGATATAAAGTTCAATATCCCGTTAGCGAGAGAAAATCCGGCAGAATAATTTCAGGATATTATAAAAATAATAGTCATGAAATTGTAAATATAAAATATTGTCCTATACATAATCCATTAATTAATGAAATTATGGAATATATAAAAGAGAATGCCTGCAACTATAAAATATCAGGTTATAATGAAAAAAATAATACAGGGATGTTAAGGCACGTAATTTTTAAACAATCTTCATATAATAATGAAATTTTAATAATATTAGTTATAAATTCCGAAAAACAAAATATAAACATAATCAATTTTTCTAAAGTACTTTATGATAAATATAAAGAAATAATAGGGGTTTGCGTAAATTATAACAATAAAAAAACAAATGTTATATTGGGAAGTAAGACCGAAAAAATTATCGGACAAGATTATTATACGGAAGAATTATCAGGAATCAAATATAAAATAAGTGCAAACAGTTTCTTTCAAACTAATCCGCAATGCGGAAAAGTAATTTTTGATACGGTTAAATGCTTAATATCAGCTAAATTCACTAAACCGACAATTTTAGATGCATATTCAGGTGTATCAAGTTTTGGAATTTGGCTTAATGACGTAGCAGAGAAAATTACCTGCATTGAAGAAGTAAAAAGTTCGGTAAAAGATGCTCAAGAAAATATAATTCTAAATAATTGTAAAAATATAGAAATTATAAATGGTGATGCTGAAAAAGAATTTTCAAAATTAGTTGAGAAATCGGAAAAATTTGATATTTCAATAATAGATCCTCCAAGAAAAGGTACAAACGAAAAAACATTAGATAATCTTATAAAATTAACAGATTCTGTAATAATATATGTAAGTTGTAACATTTCAACACTTGCAAGAGATATGAAATATTTAATTAATAAAGGATGGAACGTTACATATGTTCAACCTGTAGATATGTTTCCAAATACCTATCACGTAGAAACAATTGTTTTATTTGAGAATAATTGCAAATAATTTGTAAATAACAGATAAAAAAAAGAAGCCATATTAGGCTTCTTTTATAATAATTTCCCCAATTCCCATATTTAAGTCTGTAGCCGATTAATCTAACAATGATTCCAATATAGCAGCATTTTTCATTGCCAGAGTGTTTTCTTTAACTTTTTGTTTATGAATGTATGTTCGTAATGCCTCGCGAATAAGTTCGCTTCTGGTTCTGTTTTCGCCTTCTGCGACCTGATCTATTCTTGATAAGAATTCTTCAGGCATTGAAATTAAAACTCTTGCCATATATTTTTCCTCTTTTTAAATATTATTACTGTTTGTATATATATAAAAACAAAACGGAATAAAAAAATGCATAATTTTTATATAAAATATATTTATTTCGTAATAAAACTTAATATAAAAACAATTAGAATTTTTTTAATTGTGCAAAAGAGGCATCAAGAGCCTTTTTACCTTGAGAGCCAAAATCGACTATAAGCATAGAAGAAGAACCGATTTGTTGGATATCAATAATATTGCCAAGACCGAATTTTGAGTGAAAGACTCTGTCATTTATTTGAAAAGAAGATAATTTATTTTGAGAAATAGAATCTGATTGTTTTATATTATTTTTTTGTTCAATTTCCTGTAATCTTCTTTTCATAGGATTATCTTCAAGAAATTTTTTAATATTGTCTTCTTGTTGTTGTTTTTTTTCTTCTTGTTTTTGAAGATTTGATTTACTTTTTATAACAAAAGAAGTATTATGTTGAAGTTTTTTTTGTGGTGCAATAAAATTTTTACCGAAAGAAGAAACGGATTTTATACTACCGTCTGGATTTTCAGAGATATTTTTAGATCTAATATTATCAACAGCTTTAGAAAAAGTATAAGATGAATTTGAAGAAGAAGATGTAATATAATCAGATTCAGAATAAGAAATCAAATGAGAAGGTATTTCAGCAACAAACCTGCTGGGAGAATAATATTTATCCTGACCCCACATTTTACGTTTTTTTGCATAACTTAAAAAGAGATTTTTCTTGGCTCTTGTAATACCAACATACATAAGACGACGTTCTTCTTCCATTTCAGAAGGTGAATCCAGAGACCTGCTATGTGGGAAAATTCCTTCTTCAAGACCTGCAAGAAAAACTGTATCAAATTCAAGTCCTTTTGCACTATGAAGAGTCATTAAAGTCAGTGCATTTGTATCATCTACATAAGAATCAATATCACTAACTAAAGAAACTTGAGAAAGGAATTCACCGAGAATATCTGAATCTTGGGGAACAAATTCTTTAGCTACGCTAATAAATTCCTGAAGGTTATCAATACGAGTTTCAGCAGTTGATTCATCTTCATTTTCTTGAATGTCCTTAATATAAGAAGTTTTATCGAGGATGTAAGAAATGAAAGAAGGTAAATCCATTTTATAATAAGCACTTTGACAATCTAATATTATATTATAAAAAACAGATAATTTTTGTTTAACAGATTGAGAAAAATCCTCATAATCATTAATATTTTGCAAAATTTCGAGGAAATTATCGCCTGATTTTTCAAATATGGAAATAAGTTTATCAACAGTAGCAGAACCGATTGAACGTTTAGGTACATTAATTATTCTTTGCAGACTTTGTGAATCAGAAGGATTATAGATAAATTTAATATAAGCAACAATATCTTTAATTTCTTTTCTATCGTAGAATTTAAGACCGCCGACAACTTTATAGGGAATATTGTTCGCCATGCAAGCTTCTTCAATAGCTCTTGATTGAGAATTTGTTCTGTATAAAACTGCCATATCTGATAAAGATTCTGTAATGGAAAGACGTTTTACTTCTCTTACAAGATTTAATGCTTCATCAGATTCATTAGCCGCATTATATAAACAAATTTTATTACCTTTACCCAGATTAGAATAAAGGTTTTTACTGATACGTTGCTTATTATTTTCAATAACACTATTTGCAGCTTCGAGAATAGTTTCGGCAGAACGATAATTTTGTTCTAATTTAATCAAATGAGTTTTTTTAAAAGTAGATTGAAGATTAAGAATTATTTTATAATCAGCCCCACGCCAACTGTATATTGATTGATCTACATCACCTACAACACAAAGACTTTTATCATTGGGTATCTGATCTTCATCTTGATTATTAGTATAAATTGCATTAACCAATTTATACTGGCATATATTGGTATCCTGAAATTCATCAACAAGAATATGCCTAAATCTTTTAAAATATTTTTCTCTGACGGTATCTGAATTTTCAAGGAGCTTAACAGCAAGAACAAGCATATCATCAAAATCAAGAGCATTATTATTTTGAAGTTGTTTTTGATATTCCATAAATATTTGAGCATAACGCTCAGTTCTAAAATCCCGAGCTTTTGTTGCATAATCATAAGCATTTAACATTTTATTCTTAGCATTTGAAATAATGGTTTTAATCAGTTTATACTGATAGATTTTCTCATCCAAGCCGAGATGTTTAATTGCATTTTTGAGAATATTATTTGAGTCATTATCATCATAAATAACATATTTATTATTATAAGAAAGACCATTTTCATCTTTATATTCCGAAATATCAGAGCGTAAAATTCTACCTGAAATAGAATGGAAAGTACCAATCCACATTTTAGAAGATTTATCTTCACCGACCATGGAAGAGAGTCTTTGCTGCATTTCTTTAGCAGCCTTATTAGTAAAAGTAACAGCAAGTATTTCATAAGGGGAAACGCCATTATTTATAAGATTAGCGATACGTGTAGTCAAAACTTTAGTTTTACCACAGCCTGCACCAGCCAATACAAGAACTGTACCTCTATCTTGAAGTACTGCTTCTTTTTGCTCTCTGTTTAATCCATCTAAAATATTTGTCATGTCTCTTTTATTTTTTTAAATTTATGATATTATTAATTATATTATAAAAAAAAATTTAGCTAAATAGGAAAAAATATGGCAGAAGATAAGAAAAATGAACAGCAAATTATGGTTCCGCTTGATGATATGGATACCGTAAAATCCACTGATGAGAATACAATAGATGCATTAGCAATGGAACTTGCAACAATTCAACAATCAGCAAAAAAAGTAGCGATAATAGGCAGTAGAAATTTACCGATAACTCATCAACAAATAATAGAAATTCTTTCATATGCACTAGTCATTCAAGGAAATACGGTAATTACCAGCGGTGGTTCATCAGGTACTAATGCTGCAACAATTAGAGGAGCCATGAAAGCTAATCCTGATAAATTAAGAGTAATTTTACCTCAAACTATCGGTCAGCAGCCATCTGATGTTCAAGATCAATTGATTGGTGTTCCAAATATAATTGAACATCCGGATAGATCAATGATGACATTGGCAGATGCCAGCAGGATATGTAATAAGGAAATAATTGATGAATGTCAACAACTGATTTGTTTCTTATCTCATACTTCAAATACCTTGCATAAAGCAATTCAGCATGCCGAAGATTCTCATAAAGTTGTAACAGCCTTTTATTTGGATTAATAAATTAAATTTTATTTTTTATTATTTATTTTTCTTTGCAATAAACTTTGCGGCAGCTTCACCCATTGAAAAACAGCTTAATTGAGTTCTTATTGCACCTTGAGCATAAAAGTCAGCACTTACAATTCTTCCAACGGCAAGTAAATTTTCATATTTATTTGATATTAATGCTTCTATGGGCAGGTAGTATGAATGATTTGTAAATTCTAATATGTCTTTTTGCTTATTGTTAGAATGTATATCAATTGGATAATCACATGACAGTGCAATATTTTTTGGCTTCTTCCCTGAAATAATATCACTTTTTGTAAATGTATATTGCCCTTTTACTCTATATGATTCTCTTATACCTAATATATCAGAAATATGTGATATATAAGATTTTTCAAATCCGGGAAGATATTTGACACAAAAATTATATAATCTTAAAATTTTTTTTCTGCCTTGAATTACTGATTTAGAATATGTAAAAGGATTTAATGGATTTTCACCTTCTTTTAATATTATCCTCGGACAATTAAATGTAAATGAATCAGGCATGCCATGTATTGAAAACAGTTGAAAATATGCTGTATCCTCGTATTGTAAATCTCCATTTTTGAGTGCACTTTCAAAAATGGGAGATAAAGCCCAATTTTTATTTAAATCCCATGTACAGGCAGTAGACATATATATTTGTTGCTCATTTTTTTCAGATATAGTTACATTTCTGTTATTGTCAATGTCAGTAATCCATTTTTCAAATTTCGATACATTAATTCCTGAAATTATAAATCTCATTGACGGATTTTGATATTCTTGATTTTTATTTTGAAAATCACAATTTAAAATTTGAAAAATTTTTCCGTTTGCCG
The DNA here is from genome assembly GCA_947588785.1 of Candidatus Gastranaerophilales bacterium. Classification (GTDB taxonomy): domain Bacteria; phylum Cyanobacteriota; class Vampirovibrionia; order Gastranaerophilales; family Gastranaerophilaceae; genus Avigastranaerophilus. Next base: position 19,749 of record CANPZN010000006.1, on the reverse strand, counting down.
TAGCATCTACAATATATTTTGTATCGATATATAACGATAATATTTTATGAGATAAATTGATTATAAACATTTTAGAAATAGAATCAAAGTTAATATTAATAGGTTCTGAAGAAAATAAAATATCACAATTATAAGACGTCAACATATCATCAAAAACTATTTTTAATAATTCATGGTTAAACCATGCCTTATTTCCGTCAACAAAAGTATGTCTGGCATTATATTTATCGGCAAAAGTAAGGAGATCATTAAAAAATTCAGTATTAATATTTTCAGTATTGACGTTCATTGAAGGAGTAACAAGCCCTTGAGTTATAGTACCGCCAAGTACATCTGTTTTTTCAACCAGTAAGGTTTTTAACTTGTATTTAGCCGCAATGTATGCACATGCTATTCCTGCAGTTCCTCCGCCAAAAATTACAACATCATATTTCATAAATTATCCTTTAAGTAATATTATTATAATATTTTATAATCAAAAAAATTTTTTTTATAATTTTAATTTGCAAAATATATCGACAAAATATATATCAATAAAATTATTTGTTAAAAAAATATTATTGTTATATATCTAAGAGATAGTATAAAATTTTTAAAAAATATAAATTTATTTTTAAATTTTGATAATTAAAATATAATAATAAAATGGAAAAATATAAGTTTAATATTACGGAAGATGGATCAACCGGATTGTACAATGTTGAAATAAATGATATTTATCATTCAAAAACCGGAGCATATAAAGAAGCAATTCAAAAATTTATAGAACCTGCAAATATAAAAAATATAGCAGAGAATAATAATGAAATAAAAATATTAGATATATGTTATGGACTTGGTTATAATTCAAAAGCAATTATAAAAACTTTAGATAGAAAAAAATTTAGAATTGATGCAATTGATACAGACAGAATATTATTTATATTATCACCATTTATAAAAGATAATATTGAAGATGATGAAATAAAATTATTTATAATATCAGAACTGATAAGAAACGGGATAGATATATATCAAATAAGTAAAATTTTAAATGAATATTATAGCTGTTATAAGGAATTTTTTACACCTCGTATAACAACTTTTATGGCTAGAGAAATAAACTCTGCGTATAAAGTTAAGGGTTCAGGTATAGATAATCAGTTTTTACATAATATATATTATAACTATATATCGTCAAGTTCGATAAACGAATTAAAAGCTAATAATTACAAGGACTCTATTTTAAATATACATTTAAATGATGCCCGAATAATTTTAAAAGACATTCATCAAAAATATAATATTGTATTTTTGGATGCCTTTTCTCCTCAAAAAGATCCTACTCTTTGGAGTGAAGATTTTTTAAGATTAATTAAATCTTTAATGAATTCAAATTCAATTTTTCTTTCGTATTCAAAATCAACCCCTTTTAGAAGTGCTTTATTAAATCTTGGTTTTAAAATTAAAAAAACTTTTATCGATAATATTGATATGGGAACTTCTGCTTCTTTAAATGAAAATTTCATTTCTAATCTTTCAGATTTTGACTATGAATTATACAACTCCAAAAGTGGTATTACTTATAAAGACCCTGATTTAAATTTATCTTATATTGATATTTTGAATAATAGAATTAAAGAACAAAATTCCTCCGATAGAATTTCTCATACTAAACTTTTAAGAAAATATTATTGATACATTTCTTTTCGATTTAATTATATAATTACAAAAATATTATAGGTATATATTTATACGATATATTTTATAAGAATTATATTAAAATTAAAATTTTAATTAAAGATTAATAATACTAATAAATTTTTTAAAGAAGGTTAAAATAGATAAATAAAAAACATAATATGTAATGGGAGGGAAATAATATGCCCATAAATATTATGATTGTTGAAGATCACAAACTAATACGAGTTGGAATAAGAACTTTATTTGAAGAAAATGAAGGCTTTAAAGTTATAGCTGAGGCAGAAACAGGTAAAGAAGCTGTTGAAAAGGCCTTACAATATTTGCCTGATGTAATATTACTTGATATTTCGCTGCCTGATATATCAGGACTTAAAGTAATTAAAAGGATTCAAGATAAAGATTGTCAATCAAAAATTATAATTTTAACTTCACATAATAGTGAAGATGAAGTAACAAAATCTATGCAATTAGGAATTAATGCTTATGTAATAAAAGATATTAATACCGAACTACTTTTATTTATTGTAAAAACAATAAATGAAGGTGCAATTTGGCTTGATCCAAAAATAGTTCCCATACTGAGAAACAAACAAGAAAGTTTAATTCCGAAGAAACAAACTTCAAGAGCTATGTTTAGAAATACTCATTCAAATCTTACACAAAGAGAATATGAAGTATTAAAATTAGTCGTTGAAGGAAAGTCTAACAGCGATATAGCAGATACATTATGCATTTCAGAACATACTGCAAAAGCACATGTTTGCAATATAATACAAAAACTTGTTGTTGATGACAGAACTCAAGCTGCCGTTAAAGCAATAAAAGAGGGTATTATTTAAAAAATCAATTTTTTATTTAAAGTAACGAAATATTAATTTTTTTATTAAAAATAACAAAAAGATTTATAATCAGCTTTATAATAATAAAAAATTGGAGTGAATATGCAAAATCTTATTTCTAAACAAAGAAAAATTGAGATTACTGAATTACCTTCGGAATTACCTGATTTTACTGAATCTTATGAACCAAAAGATTCCATAATAAAAAAATGGTTAATTGATTGGATATTAAATTCCGTAAAAGAAAAAACCATAAAAGAAAATGATATATTACCCAAAAAATCAGAAATATCAAATTATTTGGGAGTAAGCATAGGAACTGTTCAAAACGCTATACGATATGTAGAAGATGAAGGCTTTTTAAAATCTAAACAAAAATTAGGCACAATGATTTCAAATTTGACAAATCCGTTTGAAAATATAAAAAAATCAACTTCACGTCGTGACAAAGCAATAGAAAAAATAAAAAGTATTATAATTGAAAAAAAATACAAAATAAATAAACCAATCCCCTCATCAAGGAAAATGGCTGAATATATTGGTATTTCTCAAAATACAACAAGATTAGCATATGAATATTTATGCTCATTAGGTATACTGGAATCAAAACAAATCAGAGGAAATGAAGCTAATTGGATTTTAAAAGAAATTCCCGGAATAAACGTTCATGATTATACAAATATTGATATTTCAACATCTGATACGCTTGTTTCTATTGTAACAAATGATCTAAAAGAATATTTAATAAATAATTTAAAATTAGGAGAAAAAATTCCTTCACATGATAAATTGTCAAAAGAATTAAATGTTAGTATAAAAACAATTCATGATGCAGTTAGTATACTAAATAATGAAGGAATATTAATTTCGAGAAGGGGAAGATATGGTACTATATACGCAAAGAATCCAGTCTCGGAATCATTTAAAATTAATTCAATCTTTGCAAATGCAGATGATGCCGCTTTTTATAATTATCAAAAAATTGAAAATAAATTAATTGACTTAATAAATTCTGAATACAATATTGGTGATAAATTGTCTTCAATGCAAGAATTATCAAAGAAATTTGATGTAAGTACAAATACAATAAGAAAAGCATTAAATAATCTGGCTGAACAAGGTTATATAACCTTTGGCAGAGGAAGGTACGGAGGAACTTTTATTGTAGATAAACCTTCTAAGGAAAATCAACAATATCAATGGATAGCGATTAATCCGGAATATATGTAAGTGAAACATTTCGCAATATTTTATATTTACAATAAAATGGCTGTAATTGATCAAAGTCAAGGTATATATCGAATTAAATATTATAATTTAAAATTAAAAAAACAATTTACTTTATGATTTTTTACAAGCCGAATAATGCATATCAACTTACTTAAATAACTTTAGATAAAAGGACAGGATGAATTATTATAAAAAAAATGCTACAATTATAATATAGAAATTGAATAGCAGGTATAATAAGGAGGTTCCCCATGTCTAATATTACTGCTGATTTATCGGCAACATCATCAACAATTACATCTAAGTTTACTGAAGAATTTGAAAAGTATTTAAAAAAACAGTCTTTAAAGACCACATTTAATGGATCTGACATAGAAACATTCAGTTGGTACAAAAAAATGTTAGGCATAGGTTACTAAAATAAAAAAATAAAAAAAGAGATGATAAAAATCATCTCTTTTTTATATGACAATTAATGTATTTTCTGATAAACTTTTTGTATGAAAAAATTTTTATTAGTATTATTATTTGTTGTCTGCTCATTATTTAATCAAAGTGCTTTTTCATTTGATGATGAAGAAATACTTATAATATTTGATGCTTCAACAAGTATGGCAAATGAAATTAGGGGTAAACCTAAATATGTTCATGCCATAAATTCTGCTAAAAGAATTTTGTCTAATATGAGTGCGGAACAAAAAATCGGGTTAAGAATTATAGGATTACAAATAGATACAAATATGTTAAGGTTATTACGTAATCCAAAGCAATTATGTTTGGAAACACAACTTGTTTCACCTATAAGTTCAAATAATATATTTAATATTAATAAATATCTCGATTTAATCATGCCGCTTGGAGTTACACCTCTTACATATTCACTCCAACTTGCAATAGAAAATGATTTTTCATCTGATTATAATACATTAAAACATATTATACTCATTACAGACGGAGGAGAAAGCTGCGGCGGCGATCCTTGCAGATTAATTCAAGACATAGCAGCTGAAAGAAATGATATTAAAGTTGATATTATAGCCATAAGCGTGCGAGGTGAAGAATTAATTCAATTGAAATGCATTGCAGAAGCAGGATATGGAGAGTTAAAAAATGTTGAAAATCCTGATGATTTTGACAAAGTATTTTCTTCTGTTATTACAACAAAAACCCCTGAAATAAAAACAATAAACCCTGATTTTTCACCATTAGATAAAAAATTTAATGTGCCGCAAAATTATAGACCTGATATCATTTATAAAAATTATGCTTTTGAATTTAATAACTAAAAATTAAAATGGGTAATGACATATACTAATTTACCTGATATATTAAAATAAAACGAGTGAAAAAATGAAAAAAAATATTTTATCTTACATATTAATTACATCATTGATTTTATTATATAACAGCGTATCTTATTCTGCTTCTGATTTTAATTATTCCGCACCTGGAAATTATAAATATCAGGCAATTGATGATGATGATACCGAAAAACTTTTATTTATTGTTGATTTTTCAAATAGTATGAATGAAAGATTAGGCTATAAGTCTAAATTAGATGTTGCTCTTTCTACAATGAAAGATATACTACAAATGATTCCTGCACATACATCCGTAGGATTGAGAGTATACGGTCATAAAACAGGCTTTACACCAAAACAAAGCTGTACAGCTTCGAGCCTAATTTCTCCGATTCAAAAAAATAATGCAGCGAATATATATTCTCAGTTATCATCAATTAATGCGGTAGGCTGGACTCCTATTACATATTCCTTAAAACAAGCCGCTTTTATGGATTTTGGAAATTTTGACGGTAAAAAACATATAATTTTAATAAGTGACGGCGGTGAAAATTGTGATGAAAGCCCTTGTGATTTTATAATTGAATTAATGAAAAACAGAGATGATATAAAAATTGATGTTATAGCACTTGCAGTCGGTGATATAGATTCAAATAATCAGTTAAAATGTGTTGCACTTGTTACTTCAGGAAAATTTTACAATGCAAACACTGCCGCTGAACTAAAAAATAGTTTACAAGATTCTTTAAACTTACAAAAAGAAGTTCAGGGCGTAGTAATTACACATTGAAAAAGCCCCTGAACGGGGCTTTTAATTATTATTAATGTATTCTCTTTTATTGATAAAGCGGAGCCAGTTTTGCTTCTTGTTGTGGAATAACACCTTCTTCAATAGGTAAATAAACTCTGTAATCAATAACCGGGAAGCAATTATCAACAGATTCAATCTGTTTTAGTTCATCATCATTAATATTACAGGATTCTATCATATCTGCAATTTTTTCAAATCTGTGAACATGTTCCATAAATCTGTCGGTAGCATAATCTTTAGCCTGCCAAGTAGTAATGAGAAAAGGCCAATCAGAACTTTGAAGTAAAAGATTTTCTCTTGCTAATTGATTTAATGCTCTATGTAATAATTTATTATCAGGTATTTTTTCATATTTTGAAACTATATCAATAATACGTTTTTCACAACCGTTAATAATAGGCCACATCCACTCTGTAAGATGATTTAACCATACATAGAAATGACCACCTTGTCCCCAAGAACTTTCAGGGATTTGAATAGTATCAACCGGAGGATGTTTTTCTAAATATTCACCGGCAGTACATCTTTCAATTTCCGGTATAAAGTTATTAAGTTTTCTGACAACTTGTTTAATAAATTCAACACCTTCAAACCACCAATGACCATATAATTCCGTATCAAAGGATACCATAAGTAATCCTTCTTTTCCGTTGTGAGATTTTTTATAATCATTTAATAAGTGATATAAAAGTGTAGTATAGTGATCAGAATTTGAGTTTACTTGATTCATAGCTAAAACCGGATCATAAAGCATTTTATTACCCAGATCAGTTTTGGAAGAAGTAATTCTCCAATAATTCATACCTGATTTATCGTCTTTTTTGTGGAATTCACGGTAGCAACCATCACCCGGATAGCCATCAGCGGCAGACCAAACTTGGAATCCTGCTCTATCATTACGTCCCATAACTGCAACTTGTGCATCGGGAAGCCAATATGCCGAATAAGTATCATAACCTGTTGCTTCACGTTTAGGCAGTGGAATATATTCAATATTTCCATAAATTCCAACAACTCTTCTTTCTCCAACGGAATTACCACCTTCAATAACATGTGATTCAGTAAAGAAATATTCTATATCATTATTTTGCAGAGTTACTTCAATAGCAGGTCGCCACTTTTTCTTTCCGTCCTTACCAGTATATTCATAACCTTGCCTATATGCACATTCAGGAAGCCAGCAGCCTTTTGCTTTTTTCCCGAATAATCGCTTTGTAGTATCCTGACCGATTTTAAATTGAGCATTAAGATTTGAATCTGTGGCAAGAAGCGGTGAAAAACCGTGTGTTGCACCTGATGTAGTAATTTCAATACATCCTAAATCTTGATATTTTTTAAATGCTGATATCAGGTCTTTATTATATTTATTTACAAAAGAATCTTTGATATGATTAAACCAATCAAAATAATATTTTGCCAGATATTTTAAGTGCTGAGAATGTTCTACTTTTGGATCAGGATAACGTTCCAGATCTTTTGAAACAGCTTCAATTCTGGAATCTAAATATTTAACAAAACCGTTTTGAAGATGCTCATCATTTAATTGTTCCGCAAGTATCGGAGTGATACCTACAGTTAATTTTGCTTTTATTCCTTCTTCTTCATACAATTCTGAAATTGCATTTAAAAGAGGTACATAAGTTTCAGACATACATTCATAAAGATTTTCTTCACCAAATGGCCACATTCCTGCTTTTCTGTAATATGGAAGATGGGAATGAAGCATAAATACAAATGAACCTACTGTCATATTTTTTCCTCCAAAAGTTTTCTACCTAATATCGCATAATGTACAAACATTTTTTCTTTCTTGACTATTTACATAATCTTCAATACAAAAGTTTTACTAATGTTTGAATTTTTATTTTTTATAACAACATTTTTATACATTATAGTATTTATAACATAAATTAAAAAAAAATATAACACCATAGTATTAATTCTATAGTATTGTTTACAAATCTTTGGAAAAAGTTTAAGCAAAAATTTTTTTTAGAATTTTTTAACAATCAGGAAGAGGAAATTAAGAGAATTATGCTTATAAAAGCGGTTAACATATTAGAAACCAATAATCAAACTTTTACAAAAGTACCATTTTTTCCATATCAAATACCCAATTCTATTAAGACTAAGAAAAGCGTGCGACTTCAAGTATCTGAGGACAAGGTGATCGGAGAGGCAGAATGTGTTACTAAATTAAATTATAAACGTATAAATTCAAATTTGATTCTTGTTTCATTTTACGGAAATAAATTTAAAGAAATAGAACCTGCAGAAAGGCTTAAAAAATCGGATTATAAAATATCAGGATATATAAATGAAATAGCGAAAGCACGTAAATTTTACGGAGACAGAAGTGTTATAGATATGTCAATGGGCAATCCTGATCTCAGACCGCCAAAAAACGCTCAAAAAATACTCACAGATAAAGTCAGCGATCTGTGGTCGCATAGATATAATGCTCCAAAAGGTGATTCATATTTCTTTCAAGCCGCTGCAAATTGGATGAAAAAAAGATTTAATATAGAAGTAAATCCGCAAAGTGAAATTATGGTAACATCAGGTGCTTCAGATGCTATTGATCATATTTTTACGGCGTATGCAAACTACAATGATAAAGTATTAGTACCTGATCCCGGATATTCATTATATGATGACCTTATAGTAAGGCACGATCTGAGAAAAGAGACTTACGATCTTTTACCTGAAAATGGATATCAGCCCGATTTTTCAAAAATATCAACAGATGCAAAAATTATGATACTAAATTATCCTAATAATCCGACAGGTGTTTTTGCACCTAAAAAAACCTATGAAGAAGCCGTAAAATTTGCAAAAGAAAATGGTATTTTAATTATTCACGATATGGATAACAGTGAAATCACACATACGGGGAAAAAACCTGCTGGAATAATGCAAGCAGAAGGGGCAAAAGATGTTGCATTTGAAATACATACATTTTCAAAAGCACATAGTATGCCCGGATTAAGAGTTGCATTTGCCGTAAGTTCAAAAAAACATATAGATAACTTATTAAATGCTAAATATTTGTCAGGGGGAAGCGTATATATTCCTATCCAATATGCAGCTGCACAAGCATTAACTGATGACGAGGGATATATAACAAAGGTTAATAAAATATACAGAAACAGAAAAAATACTGCAATAAAAAGATTGAATGAATTAGGCAGTAATGCAAAAGCAACAGATGGTACTTATTATTTATGGGTAGAAATACCTAAAGGTTTTACATCCGATGAATTTTTTAAATATGTACTTCATAAATCCCAAATTGCTTTTACTCCGGGTAATGTATTTGGTAAAAATGGGGATAATTTTTTCAGAATAGTAATGTCAGCCACTGAGAAACAAATTAATACAGCTTTTGACAGAATAAGAGATGCCGGAATAAGATTTGATATACCCAAAGAGCAACTTCGTGCAAATATACAATCCGAAATAGAGGAAATGGCAAACAATACATATTTTGTAAAAAATAAAAAAGAATGTGATTATCGAAAATACTTACAAAAATTACAAATTCTGCGAGAAGAAATGTTAATAAGAATAAAAAATAAAGATCCTAAATTTAATCTTTTTATTCCCGAAAAGAACTTAATCCTGCCAAGAAATATATTAATGAATGAGCAATATGTATATCTGCAGAATTTAAAAGATGGTCAATCTGAATTTGCACAAATAAAAGATATTCATCCATTTAATAACAGTGAAGAATATAATACATTAATGAATGATTTAAAAAATCAATGGAAAACTGAAAAATATCAGCAAGCAAAAGTATTATCAGCATATAAAACAGGTGTATATTATCCTGATGCAGCTTATTTTATTTTACGAACCGAAGATAATAAGATTCAAGCTATTGCTAATCTTGAAATACAAGATGATTGTAATTTATGGATCAGAGGGTTAAATACCGCCCCTTGGAATCAAGGAAAAGATAAAAAATATAAAAATTGTGCAAGAACTATATTCGCCAGAATAATAAGTTATTGTTTGGAAACAGGGAATAATACTATAAAACTGGCAGATGATAATCCGCAAAACTACGAATTTTATAAATCTTTAGGAATGAAAGAAGACGGAATAAGATTTATAAACGGTCATAAAAACAAAGTGTTTAAATTTGAAAAAAATGATATGGAAGAATATTTAAATAAATTTCAAGTTAATCTAAGTTATTAATTAGTGAAAAAAAACAATTTAAATGTTATAATGTGGTATATAAATAAATGAACATTGATATTTAAATATGGGGACGTTTTGGATTTGACGGGTGGATTGGTGTGAACAGGCTGCGTGTTCGAGAGCTGTTCTCGATTATCAACGAGCAAACTAAAATAAACGCTACAAATAATGTAGTAAAAGCTGATTTTTCAAGAGCTAAAGCTCTTGCTGCCTAGTTGCAGTTCAGCCGTTGTATTAGACCAGCTTGCCGTTTAATATAGCGTCAGTATGCAAGTTGCAATTCTGTAACGGAAGTAGCAGAACTAAGTTAAACTTCCAAACTGCGTATCAGTTAAAACTGCTATGACAATGTAATAGGAGTGGTTCGTGCCATAATATTGTCTAAAACAACAGACCTACACATGTAGATGCAGGTTTATATCCCATTCCGGACGAGAGTTCGAATCTCTCCGTCTCCATTATTTAGAGTATTTATTTAAATTACAAAATTTCAGGTTGTTGAAATTCATATAAAATAGCAAATGCAATTATCTTTATCATGTGAAAGTGATATTGATATATTATAATTACCACTTATATTTTTTAACAAAACGTAAGGACTGCCATTTTCATTATTTAAAATTTCAATATTTTTAAAATCTGATACTTTGTATACAGTATTACTTATTGCTTTATAAACTGCTTCTTTAGCACAAAATCTTGCAGCTAAATGTTTCGCAGGACTTTTTGCTTTAAAACAATATTCTAATTCTTTATCAGTATATATACGATGGAGAAAATATTTATCATTTTCCATTGTTCTATTTTCAAATCTGGATATATTTTCAATATCAACACCTGTATATATTTTTATCATAATATTCCAATTTTCATATTAATATAATGTTTGTATTATAATACAAATATATCAAAATAAATTACACACTATAGATAGTTGTATTATTTATATGTATCATAAAGATCAGAAAAAATTACGGGGGCAAAAATAAATAACTTATGTTTGGAGAGAATATATTTGTAACAAAATCATTTTTACCACCTAAAGATGAATATTTTTCTTATTTAAATAAAATTTTTAATAATTGTCAATTAACAAATCAGGGACCATTGTTAAAAGAATTAGAAGAAAAACTAACAAATTTCTTAAATGTAAAAAACTTTCATTATGTTACAAATGGTACTATTGCAATACAAATAGCCTTAAAAGCCCTTGGTATTGAATCGGGAGAAATAATTACAACACCTTTTTCATATGTAGCAACTACATCTTCAATTTTATGGGAACATTGTAAACCGGTGTTTGTTGATATTGAACCTGACAATTTTACAATTGATCCAGAAAAAATAGAATCTGTAATTTCTGAAAATACAAAAGCAATAATGCCTGTTCATGTATTCGGATATGCTTGTAATATAGAAAAAATTCAAGAGATTGCGAAAAAATATAATTTGAAAGTTATTTATGATGCGGCTCATGCATTTGCTTCAAAATATAAAAATAAATCTTTACTGTCATATGGTGACATTTCTACATGTTCTTTTCATTCTACAAAATTATTTCATACAGTAGAAGGTGGAGCTTGTATTGTTAAAGATGATAAAATCTCAGAAAGACTGGAATTAATTAAAAGATTTGGACATCAAGGAGATAATCACTATACCTTGGGAATAAATGCAAAACAATCAGAATTTCATGCGGCAATGGGCTTGTCAAATCTACCATACATAAAAGAAATTATAAATAAAAGAAAAATAATTTGTGATATATATGATACTCTTCTAAAAGATTGTATTCAACGACCAAAACAACAATCAAATGTCGAGTATAATTATGCGTATTATCCTGTTGTTTTTAAAAATGAAAAAGAACTTTTAAAAGTATTTAAAGCTCTCAATGAAGAGCAAATTTTTCCGAGAAGATATTTTTATCCGAGTCTTAATACATTACCATATTTGACAGATAAAATTAATTGTAACATTTCGGAAGATATATCACTTAGAATCGCTTGCTTGCCTTTATATCCGGACTTAAATATTAATATTGTTGAAAAAATAAGCAATATAATCAAAAGGAATATTATTTAATGAATAAAATATTTTCTATAGAAAAATCTGATAATTTTATAATCTATCATTTTTTTGGTGCGAAATTAACATTAAGAAATTATGAATTTACCAAAAAAGAAAAATCAATTCAAAAGAAATATAATTTAGATAAGATTAAAGAGGCAAAAAATATAATAATATTTCTAGTACCAAATAAATGCGTAGTAAATGGCGGAATTCAATCAATATACTCAATATGTAAATATTCACGAGAAATAAATCCGAAATATGAATGTGTAATTTCAACCATTCCGGGCAAATATACTTATTCTTATAATCCTAATTTTAAAAACGATGAAAAGGTATATAATTGGGAACAAATAATAAATAATATTGATAATGCTAAAAATGTTATAATTCATATACCTGAATATTTTGCAAATAAATTTTATAAAACGCTAAAAGCGAAAGAGCGTAAAGTATTGAAAAATAAACAAAATCTAAGAATTAATATATTAAACCAAAATATAGAATTAATGCCAAAGCCAAAAGAAATTGAATCATTAAAATTATTGACTAATGATGTTTCAATGACAATAGCCCATAATAGATATGCAACACAAGAAGTATGTGATAAATGGAATATTCCAACACACTTATTGTCAGTATACATAGATTTAAGCAATTATGATGCATATAATTTTAACCAAAAAGAAAAAATAATAGTTCTTTCTCCGGACTACAACGAAAATAAAGATAATGTAATAAATAAATTAAAGCAAGAAATGAGTGATTTTAAACTAATAACGGTTCAAAATCTTACATTTGCACAATATATGGATTTGATTTCAAAAGCTTATTTTACAATTACATTTGGGGAAGGTATGGATGGTTATTTTATACAACCACAATTTGTTAATTCAATAGGATTTGCAGTATACAATGATAATTTTTTCCCGGATAAAACCTGGAAAGAATTGAAAAATGTTTATAATTCATATGAAGATTTGATAAACAATATAACAAATGATATGCGAAAACTTATAGAAAATGAAGAGGAATATAATAAAATAATAAGCGAAACATTAACTCGACATAAGAAACTATATAAATTTGATTGGTGGATAGATAATTTGAAAAGATTTTATACTAAAAATTATGATTTCTTTCCCATAACTAATAGAGCATAAACATTATAAAAAGAAAGGTAATATTATGAAAACAATATACATAGTAGGCGGTAATGGATATGCGAGAGAGTGTTATGATGTTTTAAATAATATAATAAAAACTGATAAAAATATACAATTTGGAGGATTTCTGGGGCATGGCGGGTATGGTCATACCGTTGATTATAAAAACAAGCAAAATTTCTATATAGGTGAAGTAAATGATCATACTTTTAAAGAAAATGAATATTGTATTATCGGAGCTGGATATCCTGATATTAGAAAAAAAATATATGAAGATCTCAAAGAAAAAGGTGTAAAGTTTTATAACTTAATTAGTAATAATTCATACATAACAGATTCAGTAGAATTAGGAGAAGCAAACATAATATTTTCAAGCTCAATATCAGTCAACATTAAAATTGGAAATTGTAATGTTTTTAATGGGGATGTCATTTTAGGGCATGATTGTGAAATAGGAGATTTTAACTTTTTAGGTCCAAGAAGCCAAGCTCTTGGTGCAGTAAAAATTGGAAATTATAATCAAATTGGTGCTAACACAATTATATTGCCTCGCTCTAAAATAGGAAATAATAACAAAATAGCACCATTAAGTGCAGTTTATAAGGGTTGTAAAAATAATTGTTACCTGGCTGGGAATCCCGCATTAAAAATAGGTAATATAGAAGATTATAATTCTTAAAATACGCTTTAAACTAATATAAATTTATTGATATATATTTTAAAAGCAGCTTATTGTAATGAACTCAATAAATTTGAGCAAATTTAAAGATTTAATGCTATTCATATTCATTTATTTGATAAATAGTTATATTTTTTTTATACCTACTCTGTAAACGTTTAAATATAGCAATATCCACTAACTTTTAAAATATTATTCAGTTATCAAATTTTAGTTAAAAATACCCCGAAAATGGATACAGAAAAACTGGTTATATAATATAATAAAATTGTTAATAGCTGTAATGCTTATTATTATTGAGTAGAAATGGTGGGCGATACAGGACTTGAACCTGCGACCTCCACAATGTCAATGTGATACGCTACCATCTGCGCCAACCGCCCATCTTTATGTTTGATTATAACATAACTAATATTTTTAATAAACTAAATAAAATTATATTTATATTATTATATTATATTCAAAAATATATTTGACAAATATAATTAATGTATTATAATATTGTATCATAAGTCTGGTTTACCCCTTATTCATATGAAATTTGTTTATGTTTGTATGAAATGTGGGGGGGGGGATTTTGAAGTTTGATTTTATAAATAACATAAAAAAGTATTTTATTCTTGGTTCTAATAGTTCTTATTTTAATAGTTCTGTATTAAAACGCTTACAAAACAGTGGTCAAGCTGTTTTTGATTATAATTTTTTAATGTCTTTAAATGAAAAAAAATATAAAAAATATCTTTCACAAGCATATTTTATTAAAACAGAACAAGTTTTACATTTAAATAGACCAAAAACTTTTAGCGAAAAAATTCAATGGTTAAAATTATACGATAATATTCCTTTAAAAACACAATTAACTGATAAAGTTTTGGCGAAAGATTGGGTAAAAAGTAAAATTGGCGAACAATTTATAAAACCAACATTGTGGGTTGGAAAAAATTTTGATCTAATACCCTTTGATAGCCTACCTAACACATTTATTATTAAAGCAAATCATGGTTGTAAGTGGCATTTTATAGTAAAAGATAAGCAAAAATTTATTGAAAATTCAAGATTATTCACAATTAGTAAAATTACTATGGATGGTTGGATGGAACAATCCTTTTTTGGTTGGAGTGATTTTGAAACTCAATATAAAAATATAGATCCAAAAATTATTATTGAAGAATTATATAGAGAAGACATAAATGTTAGCCCTCTAGAATTTGAAGTTTGGTGTTTTAATGGTACACCCAAAATAATACAACAAATAAGTAAAGAAATAAAAAAATCTCGTATAGTTAATACTTTTGATGAAAACTTTAGGAATATTGATTTAAAATTTTTGCAGGATGATATAATCGAAAATTCAATTCCTGATGTAAATCTTAAAAAAGCAGTTGATTTAAGTAAAATACTTGCAGAAAATTTTAAATTTGTAAGAGTTGATTGGATGTTATATAAAAATCATTTGTATTTTGAAGAAATGACATTTACACCTTTATCCGGATATTTTTCATTTCCTGACGAATATAAACATTGGCAAAGTACATTAGGAAATATGCTTAATTTAAAAGGAGGTTAATATGGTTGACAACAATGATGATATAGAAAATTTATCAAATGAAGAAATTCTTAAATACTTTGATGACATACTGGAAGTACCAGATAATCTTTCAGATGCTTGCTATAGCGGTCCTCAACATTGTATTTATAGTGGTACTGCAAAATAAATGATTTATATACAACCGCATGTTTGTACAAAGTGCTATGAATTAAATAATAATTCATCAGTAAGTTTTATTACTGATCTTAATAATAAAAATGATTATGTAATATACGGTGATATATCAAAATTATGGAATTCTATTATAGAATTGCGTTATTATGATAGTATTTTAAGTTTTGCAAAAAAAAATAATTTAGAAAATATTTTAAATGGTTTTTTATTTGAATTAAAAAAAAATAATATTATAGCAACAAAAAATAAATATGATAATATAAATTCTAATTTAATGTCTTTCAAAATTAATAGAAATGCAAAAAATTTTCATTATTTTGAAAGTAAAAAAAAGAATTTATTAATTTATAATAATTATCTTTGTGATGTTGCGTTAAATTTAAATTACAGGTGTAATTTAAATTGTAAACATTGTTGTAATAACAAAGATATGTTTCAATTTGAAATAAATATAGATTCTGCAAAAAAAATTATAAATGAAGCTTATGACTTGGGTGTATATTCAGTGACATTGACAGGTGGAGAAGCGACAATTAATAAAGATTTTTTTCAAATTGCAAAATATGTAAGAGAAAAATTTCTTGAATTAAATATATTAACAAATGGTCAACAGTTATACGATGATAAACTTTTATTTAAAAATATAATTTCTATATTTCCGGCAAAAGTACAATTAAGTTTATATAGTATGAATCCTGAAATTCATGATAATATTACCGGAGTTAAAGGTTCTCATTTTAAAACATTATCAGTAATAAAAGAGCTAAAATTAAATAAAATTAATACAACTATATCATGTTTTCAAACATCCTATAATCCTTTATCATTTATTGAAGTTAAAAATTTTGCAGAATCAATGGAAATGGAATTTTTATCAGATTGTAGATTTCATTACAATCCAAAAAATAACAATTTAAATGCAAAATTATCAAAACAAGAAATTGAAAAGTATTATATTGAAACATTAGACATGAATAATCTGAGAAATGGATGTCTAAATTGTTATGGAGGGATTGACAGAATCGCTGTTATGCCGAATTTAGATGTTAATCCTTGTAATTATTGTTATTACATTTTAGGAAATCTTAAAAATATATCATTAAAAGAAATTAAAGAAACTAAAGTAAAAGAATTTCAAAATAAACTGAAACCTGAAAATTTAAAAGATTGTTTTAAACACGACTATTGTAAATATTGTATGTATTGTCCAATTTATTCTTGTTATTTAGAAGATGGTTTTTTAAAAAAATCAGATATATTATGTGAAGATGCACAAGCATATAAAAATGCTGTTTTGTATAGAAAAAAGCATATTTTTTAATTTATCATGCCATATTTTAAAAATAATTAAAATACAATAAAATTTTAAGTTTTTTTAAGAAATTAAGATAAATTTATTAAAAATAGCAATAATTTTTAATCTCATTTTTTATAAGAAGCGAGTCTATAAGAAAGGTATCAAAATGAGAATATTTAAAACACATCAAACACTACCAAGTAATACAGAGATTATAAATGAAACAAAAAATAAAAATGAATTAACTGAAACCTGTAAACCAAACGGAAAGAAAAAAATTGCATTAGCATTAGTCGGATTAGCTGCTGCCGGAATAGCAACTGTTACTGTTGTAAACAAAATACAAAAAGGTCAGATTAATAATTCAACAATTAAAACTTTGAAAGATATTCAATTTAATCAAGGAATTGCAACTGTAAAAAGAAATGGTGAAAAGTTCAGCGGTACAGTTATTGATACATTAAAAAATGGTGACAGTATAAAATTAGAATATGCTGATGGTATTATTCAATCAAGTGTAAGAAACGGTTCATTAAATATCGAAAAAACATATAAATATGCTGATTCTAAATTATCTAATATTATAACCAAATTTATTAATGAAGATACTAAAAGAGAATTTTCGGTAAAAAATTATGGTCATAGAATTACTGAAAACGGAATATTAAAAAAAGAATGTTTTAACAATAGTAAAAACATTGTAGTAAACGATTTTGATGATGAATTTGGAATTTTAAAACGCACAACAGTTCTTAATAAAAATACAAAAGGTATTACAAAAATAGAACGTGATGCTTCGCAAAAAGCAAAAGAGCTGAGATTGGAAGGAAAAAATGCAATAGAAACATTTCAAAATGGTGCTTGTAAGAAAGCAGAGTTAAGTGATGGTACTATAGTTGAATATAACCTAAACGGAGATATAATAGCAGCTACAAATTCAAAAAATAAATCACTTCACGTTCAAATGGGTAGAACACAAGGTAACAAAAGAATTGTTACTATAAAAAAATCTACCGGAGATAAAACAAGTTTTATTCAAGATAATTGTGTTATTAATCATACTAAACAAGGTGATTATTATGAATATTACTTAAATGGACAATTGCACATATCTCCTAATGCTCAATACAGAGAAAATGGAACATTAGTTTCAGCTGAAACAGATACTGGAAGTATTATTAAATATGCTGAAGACGGTTTTTCAAAATTAAACGAAACATTCCCGGATGGTTCAACAAATAATTATACAATATAATACAAAAAAGCCGGAATTTTTCCGGCTTTTTTACTTCAAAACTTTACTGTAGTGAAGAGTAAACAAAAGATTATTACATCGGGTTAAATTTTTTTACACAAGAATATTTATAACTTTCAAAAATAAGTTCAAATAATTCTTTGTCAGTTAAGGAATCATCCAGAATAATAGTCACCCAATTTTTAAAGGTAAATATTCTTTATTATTTTCTATATCATATACTTTTGCAGATGTAATAATATCATTATTTATTATAATTATTGCTTTAAAATTATTATCTAAAAATAATTTTTCATATATATAATCATTTTGTATTTTTTTTAAACCGAATGCTAAAAGTTTATCCGGTTCAAAATGTGATTTTTTAAACATTTCCTTTTCAATATTCATATAAAAGTTTCCTTAAATTATTTATTAACATGGTAAACCAAATTAAAATAAACGTTGTTGATACTTTTTTATAATAAAAGATTTTTGATTACTATAAGAAATTTCATCTGTATCTTTCAAATTTCCCAATATAAAAGGAGAATTAGGATTATGATTTTTATAATTTTTTAAGGCAATTTGAGGATTTTTATTTGCATAACAATATTTGCATCCGTTAGGGCAAGTATCATAATCACCAATATTGCGAGTTTCCATACAATTACACCCAGGACGATTTCCATAATGTTTAATATTTTTATATTTTATATCATTTGCCTTAGACAAAATATCAGAAGTAATACAACCTGAATTTAATATTCCAATATTAGAATAATCAATATTTGTGGCACAGGTCTGGATAGTAATATTATATTTTTTAGCAATAATAGCAATGTTTTTTGCGATTTCATATTTTTTAAGATCATTTAACAGAATTATTTCAGGCATGTTTACTTGTAATTTTTTATACATTTCAACAAAACTAAAAATACAACGATCAATATATGGATAAATATTTTCAGCAATATAATCAAACATTTGAAAATGCATAATATCAGTATATTTTTTAGTTAATAAAATTGGGTCATAACGCCAAGCAATTCTCTTTTTGCCAACTATAGCGGAAAGTTTAATCAAAGTTTCAATACTTTTATCTATTGAAGGAACATTAGGTTCAATATCATTTTCGTATGCAGTTATTGTATAGTGAAAATATGTATTAAATTTATCTGTAATTAATTTTATATATGGAAGAATAGGTTCATAATTTTTGGAACAAAAAATAATACAATCCACTATCTTAGGATTCAATTCGTATCTGGTAACTTTGTTAGGAAAAAGCGGATTTCTTGAATATACAAAACCTTCATTAAATCTGTTTATTAGCCATTGAGTATAATATTGAACTGTATCGGTTCTGGAACCTGTATTTAATATCATATTTTTATTTTAACATATTAATCATTTTATATTTAAATGTTTTTTTATTTTTTGTGCACATTTATAACAATAAAAACACTCAGTAGCACAAATAGAAGAGCATAAATGACCATTT